>JANWKP010000334.1 GCA_025451315.1 Nitrososphaerales archaeon
CCTTTACATCTGCATCTTTTTCTCTATTATATGCTACATCTAGTTTAGACGTTCTCAATTATTGAATGTCTATAGATAACAGTTAGCTAAAAGTATATCTACGAAGTTTAGTTAGTCAGTATAGTATTATTAATATTAGTAAAATCTTTCTTTATACTATTAGTAAGGCTGCTTTCATTTGTAGATTTGAGATATTTATTAGTTGTAGAGAAAACATCTTGAAAAGTTAAAGTTTGTAAACAAAGAAGAAATAACAAGATACTAAAAATAAAGGAAAATTTAAAAAACTCTTTCCATTTAATTTCTAAAGGCATTTTGTTATTTCTTAGAAGGTAGTTAAAAAACTTTATTTAGTTTCTACATTGATAAAATATCTTAATATTCTTATAATAATTTATATAAGAATAATGTACTCAATGAAATCTAGTTATTTAATATTTTGTATTATAACATGAAAACTATTATGTGACATCAAACGATGATTTTGCAATCATATTTTGAGTATGGAAAAATGGAATCGAAACTATTTGAGATCAGAATCTATAACATCAGGATGGAATTAACATTATTTTGATAAGGAAATATACTAGTAATTTTAAATAGAAGAAAAAAATACCAAAGGGAAAAACTAAAAACGAGTATCAATCTATTTGTCGTGAGACGTAATTGTTACTTACATTATATTTCACTTTAAATTTGAAAGTGTAAATTGGCATAGAAACATCAAAATTATCTTTATGGAGTTATATAATATGTTAATAGGAATTAAGTAAAAGTTTAAAATTATATTGTATTGTATTTAATATCATATATTTAAAAAAAATAATATGATCAAAACACATTTTATCTTGTTATTGGTATTAATTATTTCCTTTACATTATTCAGTATACTATCCTTATCGCGATGAAATTCTTAATTTGGCGTACGCTCATATTTTTCCTAAGACTCCTAATGCAGTTTTCATAGAGAGTGATGGTTATCAAATAGGATTTCTTCCCTATCCTAAAAATCCAAAAATAAATGATGATGATACACTTTTGAATTTGAATGTTCAAAAAAATAGAAGTGATGTAGGCAATGCCTTTGTATCTTTAATAATAATGGATATGAATACTAATAAGATAGTTCATCAAGTTCCATACAAATTTTATTTATTTTCTGATGAGTTCTCCGTATGTTTTTCAACATGAAGGAAAATATTCTTTGTCACTACTAACAAAAATCTCTGGAGATGAAAAATACGAAAATAATCCTCTTATTGTCTCTTTGAGTTGGATACCGAAAGTACTGTTAATAAAATTAGTAATGTAAATTCGTTTATTATTTTTAATATGATAGCATTCCCTATAATAATAAGCATAATTTTCATTTATAAGAAGAATAAACTAAAATTAATTATAAATAAAAAATTTTAAAGCTTAAACGTTCAAAACTAAATTTTTGACTCAGTGCTGTTATTTAAAGAGATATTTAGATATCAATGAAAAGAAGAATAAAAAAATACTCCTTGTTCAGGATTAAAAGCAAGTTATTATCAATTATTTCACGTATTAGATTAACTTATTAAATAATTAAAAATCTTTTACACAAACCATTTTATACAAATTTATTTGACTGTTATCAAAATTAGGTGATATAATTTGATTAAACCGTATTTATTTATAATTTTCATATTTTTTATTTTAAGTTCTCAACACTTTAGTGCTTTTGGACATAGCTTTGAATCAGATGACTCTGTATATCTTTTAACTTTAATAGAGAAAACACAAACAGAATTAGAATTAGCAAAAAAAAATTATCCTTCCAATGTTACTTTATCAATGGACCATTCTGATGATGCTGCTAGACTGGTTTATGAAACATTTTATGCAGATGAGGATGTTGCTAATGATGGAGAGTTTACTAAAAGATATAATCAGGAACTATCAAAAGCAAATATTACTTCTAATGCTTTAGTAGTTGTTACTCTTGTAGATGAAGTTTTAAGAAACTATGCTGACTCTATAGATCTAAACTTTGATCTTACAAATATGTCTAATCTATTATACATAATACCAACAAAGTCCACTAATAATAATACTAATAACGAATCCATTGACAAGTTAGAAAGTTCATTTTTTGTTGATGCTCTTAACAATCTCGAAAACTCTAATGTCAATAGTATCGATGGTAAAAATCCACTCTTCGTATCAAATCATACCATCATGAATTATGCCAAACATGAAACTGCGAAAACAATTGCGATGAAAATTAATACTCTATTTCAGCTATATTTGAAAACATTTATTGGAATGGATAAGACTAAATTGAACGATGTATCAAAATTAGAGGATGATTTCTATAAACTTTATTCTATGATAGACAAGAATTCATCTCCTGCTGAAATAATGAAAAAGGTCCATATAGACATACAACCTACTATGCAAAAAGTATATAATTTGAAAATTAAGATGCAACAAACATAATTATGACAGTAGCAGGATCTTAATCATTCAATAATATAAAGAATATCAAAATACAAAGATGATAAAAATAATTATAATAAAAAAAGAAACATTTAGCAAGAAATTTTTTCTTGATTTTATGAATGTCATAATCTAGGTTGTAAACCTCCCGAGAAAAATTATAGAGGTGTACATTATTAGTAGTGATATGTCGGATAAACAAATCATTGAAAATAGTTTAAATGACAAGGAAAAAATATTATTTGGTAAAACTTTATAATTATCAATACAGTCTGTTAAAACAAAGGTTAATGAGAATTCTAATAACATTTTCAAATTGGTTATTCATATCAAGCAAAGAGAAATATTAAGACATTTTAAGATGTTAATATAACTGGGATTTAAATGATACAAGAAATTTCAAAACTTTTCATTCATTATCTCATTCAAATTTGTTTATATTTTAAATTAATAATTTTAAATTAATTATTTATAAATCTTATTAAGAAAGTTTTAAATAGATAATAACTTTTGGGTAATACTATGAAATTTTTAGTTTTATTACTAGTGTCTACCATAATATTATTAAGTATTTCAAATGGATATGCTCAACAAAATGAAAATCGTGATACAAAATACGATACAGAAAAAATTAAAGTAGTTACTTCTTTTTATCCTTTTTATGAAATTGCTAAAGAAATAGGTGGAAATAATACTATAGTAACATCTGTCATACCCATTGGTGTTGAACCACATGATTGGGAAATAACTCCACAACGGATCTCAAATATTATGGAAGCTGATGTAATCATATACAATGGAATAGGTTTTGATGCATGGCTTGGTAAGAAGGAACAGTTTCGTAATTCATTTCTTGTTGATATTAGCAAAGATTTACAACTTATAAAAATAGGCGAACAAGAATTAGAAAATCCAGGACAAGATCGCCAATACGATGATCATACATCGGTATACGATCCTCATGTTTGGTTAGATCCTATTTTTGTCAAAAATATTTCTAACACCATTAGTAGTGCTCTTATTAAGTTAGATCCAAATAATACAAAAGCATATGAACAGAATACTAAAAATTTTATTCAACGACTTGATGGCTTGGACTCTTTAATAAAGACATCACTGAATAATTGTAAATTGAAGGATTTTATTACTTTTCATGAAGCATTTCAATATTTTGCAAATAGATATGGTTTGAATCAACATGCCGTTCACGGAAATTCTCCAGAAGGAGAAATTCTTCCACAGCAGATCATACAAATTATTTCAATAGCCAAAGATCTTGGTATAGATACAATTTACTCTGAAGAACTAAAGGACCCTAGATTATCTCAAACACTTGCAGCAGAAATTCCAAATGGAAAAGTTTTATTATTATCTCCCATCGAAGTACTGAATCAAGAAGAGCAAAAGAAAGATATAGGTTATATTGACAAGATGAAAATGAATTTACAGAGTCTAAAACAAGGATTAAAATGTTTTTAATTTAAAAATCCATAATGCATACTCTTACATTTGGGATGTAGTAGAGGTGCATTCTATTATGTCATGTGTCCAATTCATTATATTTTCTTATTTTTTGTTTATATGCTCTCCTTAGCAGAGTCACAAATGTATAACAATACAAAATATTACTTGTGAGAATAATTTCATCAATTTCATCATCTTCAATTTTACCATAGTTTTATACAGGTTGTATTAAAACTCAAGCCAACCTTTTCTTTTAAACCCATATATCATAGCTCCTGCAGGTATTATCGATATAAGAATTATTATTATAAAAGTTGTGTAAGGTCCTAGAAATGTTGTTGCACCTGTTTCAATTCCTCCAGGTAAATTTACATTCATTCCATAATAGGTTGCCGCTATTGTTGCAGGAATTGATAATGTGAAAAGTATTGTTAGAATTGCCAAGATTTTGTTAGTCTTTTCAGCGCTAAGCATGAAGTCTGTATCTTTGAATATTTCTATTGTTTCTTTTGATTCGTCAAGGACTTCAATCACCTTGTCAATATGATCTTTTACATCATCAAAATAAAGAGTGAGATCTTCTTCAGAGAACTTTTGAATTTCCCTACTAATAGTCAATATTGTACGTTTTAGAGGATATACTAATCTCTTAAGGGTAGTTATTTCTCTTCTTAGACGAGAAATCTCTTTTGCAATAGCAATCCTCTCATTGAACACTAAATCTTCTATATCATCTAAATTACCTTCTACTTTAATTAAAATATGAAGCAAATCATCTACTAATAGATCTATAATGCTGTGAAATAGGTATCCCGAAGAATTTCCCATAAATGAATTACGTTGATTTTGGTTGATTTTACAGATTTGAAATATCTCTGTTAATGCTCTTAGATTTCCTTGATGAATTGTGATTAAATAATCATAACCTACAAATATTGCAAGTTGAGACGAACGTGGGAAACTTTCCTTATTTTCCATTGTCGGAAAGTGGAGTATAACAAATACGTGATCTCCGTAACGATCTACTTTAGGAATTTGAATTTTCGACAGACAATCTTCTATATTAAGTTCATGAAAAGGGTAATGGATTTCGAGCATCTTCATTTTTTCACGAGTAGGTTTTTCTATATTGATCCAAGTTAATTTATCATTACTTATCCATTCTATTCCTGAGTTTTTTGGCAAATCATTTCCATTCAAATTCATGATAAATAATACCTGCTAACTAGTCAAGGATACTCTATATATATTAACAATATCGAATAAAGATTAACTTTTCAGGAACGTGGTAATTTCTTGTTTTATTATAAAATCTAAAGGAATTTTCTTATTTTTATATACTCAAATATTTAAACCTGATACTCTACATTATTTATAAATCGTATGAGTTGATCTTCATTTAGATGATTACATTTATTTTAAATTTAAAATGTATAAACCTCCTACTCAATAAATATAACTAATCTTACATACTACAAACCAATAATATTTTTGTAAATAAAGAAAATCCTAAATAAATAAAACTAATAATAAATGCTCCTATCTCTAATTGCCAAAAATGTAAAAATATGTATGGGAATAGCAACGGTTAAAGTAGAATAACAGATTAATGTATAAAGATGAGTTCCGAAAAGAAGGAGAAAAAGCGACAATAATATACCTGAAATCTCATTTATTATTTACAAAAATACAAAAGTTGGACCTGTAAATTCAAAGAAATATATTTAGTCGTAGCAGAGAAGTTTGCTAAAAGTACATCAATAATTATACCGATTCTTCTCAAAAAATTAATTAGTTATTTGTGATTGTAGTATGTAATAATTCTTCAATTTGGTTATGCATTTTGAGAAAGTTTAATCCTTTTTCTGTAGTCCTGAATTTGTGAGCTCCACCAAGATATTCTATTAGATTGTTTTCTATCAAAATAGAAAAATATTCCTTTAATTGGTTATAACTTAGGAAAGCTGTGTACATAATTTTTGTCTTAGTTGCTCCTCCATTTGCAGCATCCAGTATATTACCCACTATTTCTGTCCTATTTCTATATTTCATATTTATTATATAAGTCATTTACTTATTTTAATTTAATATCACAGGAACAGGTAAGAAAATTATAGTACAAACATTCCATAAACAATTTACAAATAAAGAAAAAATTTACAATTTTCATTATCAATTCAAATATAATATTCAATACTAAAAATATTATATCTCTAATCTAATTCAAAGAGAATGATTAAAATTTTCTATATTTTAAGATCATTGTGGACTTTCAAATATCTGGAATAACGTGAATAATGTTGGAAAAAGATTTTAATGCTGTATGGTATCCTTAATATTTAACTTATTATGTATAAAAATAAAAAAAGAAATGAATTTTGAAATCTAAAAATTAAGTAAAGATATTGAGATACAAGAGGTTTTTTAAGAACTTCCTTTTTGTTTACTAGGATCATAGAGAACTTTATTCTTATTTGCTGCAACTTTATCCATTACTGGTTCTCTATCATTGAGGGTTAATTTTATAAATGATTCTTCACCTATAGTAGCAGTAGTAGTATTGCCGGAAAATGATAGGCTATGATCTTGTTGATTTCTATCCTTTAATTCGTCATCTACCAAACTTTTGATTTGACTTGCAGTAACAATAACTTTTTCTGAATCTTTTTTTGGATTAATTTTTAATTTTTGTTGTTTTGTAGGTATTGTTGAAGATCGTTTTTGTTTTTTCTTTGTTGTTCCAGTTGATTTAGTTTGAACTGATTTTTTTATTTTCTTTGTTATTGATTTTGCTACATCTCTTGCTACTGGAAAGGAAACACCTGACCTACTTACGGTTTGAGTAAGCTTATCTGTATCAAAATTCTCTTCTCTTCCACTTGATCTTTTTAAAACAATCTCTTTTTTACTTTTTGAATTCATTTTATTGGTTTGTTTAGGTTTATTCGAAATATTTTTAGAATTCAGGTTAGAAGATTTAGATTTTTTTAATATCTGTTTCTTTTTATTTTTAGTATCATTTTTACTTTTTTTTTCTTTACTAGTTTGTTTAGATGTTTTTTTTATCATCTTATATTATTACTATGAATAATAATCAACACAAATTTAAGTATTTTTAAAACTTCGTAATATAATATGTCTTATAATTTGATTCATAAACTACAATAATCTGTGCTATCCACTTATTAGGACAATTAAATGCTATAAACTTTAAGTTGAAAATTAAGATGTAAAAGATTGGTGTAATACTCGTCAATTTATTCTAAGGATTCAAACATCTGTTATTAATAGACTTGTAGCTCAGGTGCTTACCATTATACATCCAGAAAAGGTTAACAGGTACTTGTTGCTGGATTATGTGGTGTGGTGGAGAAAAGATGGCATCTCTGATAGTTCTCAGTGATGAGCCAAATGAAATCTCGGAAAAATCTTGACAGACATGTTTATCATTGATTGGTTTGATAACTAAATAGAAAAGTAGTTTCTTTTCATTAATAATTTGGATAGCAATATTATCAAGATTAAACTTGAAAATAATTACTTAACATTGTAGAAAAGAAATTAGATAGTTGGTTCCTTCACCCTGCCAAAAAATAATTTAACTTTGTCTGTAAACATATAGTAAATTATTATACCATAAATTATTATTGAAATAACATGTGTTAACTCTCCACTACTAACAAGAGAAATAATTGCAAATATTATTGCAATAAAGCTAATTATGAGTGTAATTGTTCTTGCCCATGTTTTTCCCTTTAAAAGACCCCATGATACAATTAAACTTGCTATTCCTAGTATAACTAATGCTAAACCGCCTATTGTAATAAGAAATCCTAATGAACTAGTTGAATAATCAGAATCTATACTAATCAAAGGACCTATAACTAAAGGAGCGATTCCTGTAAATAAGAGAATTAATCCTCCAATTATCATAAGAATTGAGATTACAGTAATTCCAGTTGGACGATGTTGAGTCACATAACAACTCAATTCTAGTTAGATTTAAGTATTACACAATTAGCATAATAATTTCAATCAACAGTTAAAATTCTATTAATAATTATACCACCACTTTTAAGAACAAGAAATAATGCAACCATGACATTAGCTCTTTCGCTTGATTTAGGATAAACTCAAAATGATATGTAATTGCTAATATAGATAATGCAACTTTACAAGTTTATTAGTTTTATAGGTGGTAATAAGATTTGCAGCTTTTTGTATCGATGTCTTTATTAGAGAAGAAAATTCGAATCCACTATTAGTCACTCAAATTATGATTTTGAATCTTAGTCACATGTATTACCAAAACATTGATGCCACTCCTTCCATTCTTCCTACTACTGCATCTTCATAGACAACATTATAAAAATTCGGACAAATATTGGTATTAATTAGATTGTTTAAGATATTATTACAAAGTAGAAAGATAGTAATCTTCTTATCATAGTGTTTTCTTACAGAGGAATGATTTATGACACCAAAAATATCAATTTTTATTGCTATTGTATTAGCAGTATCGACTTCAATGATTAGCCTTTCAATATTAAACGCGAATGCTCAAACAGAAACCACCCAAAATTCTGAATATTCTATAGCTATCTCAAGGGATGCAACTAGTGGCTTAATTGTTACAGATGGTGCAAGTTATGTTAATGGTTTTGATACTACTTATACTATTAAAGGAACCAAATTTGATTATGATAAAGGAAGAGATTTAGTATTATCATCTATTATCGATGATTTTACTAACTCATCTACAAGTGGTTATGTGAAGATGAAAGAAAATAGTTCTCCCGATTCAAATGCAACTGGACTCGCAAACCCCTTTGCAAGCAAGGAACAAATTAACGAAAAGATAAAATCAGTTCTTGACAGTGCTATAGATGGTATATTTTCCACCTCTGGTCTCACTTTTACTATTGGACCGGAGACCCATGTTATAAAATGCACCTTCGGAGACAATCTTAACAGCTTTGAATGCTCTGAGGTTGGAGGGTTTAAGCTTTAACAAATCAGTTCAAAATAAACTAATTTCATCAAATTTTATTTTTACTTTCTTCTATCAGATTTTCTATATCCACTTTTGAATTACCATATTCTTCAAAGACTTGATTAACTGGTTACTAGATTAATTGGCGAATCCTAGGAAAGTAATGACACATCGTGAGTAGTATCGATATCGGTACAAAAATAAGAGTCTAATCTTATAGTAAATAAAATAATCTTTAGATAGTTATTAACTAACTATCAAAAATCTACTATTTTCTACCTTTCCGTTGTTGTTAAAAGTATCAGAATCTCAATCTTCTCTTACATCTTTAAAATTTATTATGCATACATTAATAATATCTTAAGTGAACCTCTATTAACTTGTTTAGCTAAGTTGCTACCTGTAGTGAAGAATCTCTCCATTTCCAAAAATCTCGATCAGTATAATCTGATATTTTCAAATTGTCGCCTAAGCCTGTTGCACATATTTGTATTTGGATGACTCCATTCTCTGCAAATACAATAGATTGAGAAAGATTAGTATATTATAGCTACAATAACTTTATGACCACGTTTTCTCGTTAACAAATCTTATTAAATTATGCTGCAGTCTAATCAGGAGTCTCTATTATTATAACTGTCTAACTTTTAGGTGAACTAGTTATTATCTAAAATCAGAGAAATCTCATTAAAAAAGTACCTGTATGTTTCTCCAATATCCAGTATAACAAAATAAGCCAAAGAGTATCAAGAGAATTAATGTTATATAAAGGATTTTGTTAGATCTATAGATATTTGAATATCTTCATCTAAAATAAAGTACAATTTGTATGTGACAATGTAAACTAACACTTTATACAATTTGTTAACAAATAAAATTTGTTGACAAAAAAGATTTTTTTTGGAGTTGTATTTATTGTTTAAATAAATAAAAAGGAATTTTATATTACCTTAGATGATATTCTTTTTTTGCCTGATGCTCCTAAAATTATACTTTCTATTCCGTTTATCAACAATGATATTCCCAGTATTAAGGAAACAAGATATAGACCAAATACATAATTAGATACTATCATACCTCCTACTATTATTGATAAGATTCCTACTCCTATCATCAATCCTTTCTTCCATCCTTTAGTTTTATCTTTAAAAGTAGAAATGATTCTTGCAATTCCAATAACTATCAATGAAATAGACAATAATACAAGTATGAATGAAACGGTTATGCCTGGATAAGTTATCACTATAATAGATAACATTATTGCCAAAGCTCCAAGTATTGTATTGGAAATCTTGGATGGTTTCGTAGATGATCTAGACAAAGTTCCTATTCCTAATCTCTCTATTCCGATAGCTAAAAGAGCAATTGCTAATAGTGTTGTAATAAATCCAGCTGCTACAAAGATATTTGAAATAACTAAACCTGAAATTATAACAGAAATTATTCCAAGAGCTATTTGCAAAATACGTAATACTGAAGGATTTTTATCTGTACGGTCTTGATTTTGCATAAAAATATTGGAATCTGGTGAGTTATTTAAGGTACTCTCAACGCGCTTAGGAATTTTACTTGTTGGTATAGATTTTAATAGTGTACTAATTAGTAGAATCATTGAGTTTAACACATAGCTTAATTTCAGAAAAACAATTTATTCGATATACTTATTTTTTTGAAATATTTATATCAAAAATCTTTTTTACATAGTTGCATAATTATTAGATTCTTTTGGCAAATCAAAATAGCAACAGACATGACTTTTCTAATAAAATAGTGCTAGTCACAGTTGGTACGGGAGCCTTGGGAAGTGCTATAACAAAGGCTTTCCTTGAGTCTAACACTACTGTAATATCTTCATATGTGAATGATATGGAGATTGGTCAGACACAAACAGGGTAGTAAAATGACGGTATGACTTGTCAAAGCAAATCTAACAAATGAAACAGAAGCAAAAAAATTAGTTTCTGGAATATTAGACAAACATGAGAGTATAGACATATTGATTAATATGATTGGATCTTATCTAGGAGGATAGACCGTAGTTGATCTTGAGGAAAAAGAATGGGACTTGATGATGACATTAAATCTAAACTCAGCATTTTTGATAAGTAAGCATGTTATTAGACAAATGATCTCTTCAAAATATGGAAAAGTAATACATGTATCTTCTAAAAATGGATTAGAATCTGAAGGCTATAATTCTGCTTAATTTAGCATCCAAGTCCGGACTAATACGGCTTGTAGATTCATTATCTAAGGAAACGAAAGAGTCAAATATTAATATAAATTGTATAATGCCAAGTACAATAGATACACGCAAACCGAAAAGCGATGCCAAATGCGGATTTTAACAAATGGATAAAGCCAACTGATTTGGCAAATGTAATACTATTTCCCAGCTCAGAGGAATCAAAGACTATAACAGGTGCTGCGATACCTACTTTTGGAGTAACTTAAATATATCATTTATACAGATTTTTCACTAAATTCTCGGAGAGCTTAATTGATTTCTGGGAGTTTTGTCAAGTGAATCAATCATCAATAGAGATCTCTGGTTTCACATTGGTAAAATTAGATACAACACTACTTCAATAGCAGTATTACCTCTGGAGAGCCAGCAATACGATATTATTGAGTTTTTTATTCGAGTTCGTAAAGTGTTTTATCATCTCATACCGCAAGTAGAAAAATTTTTCTAGAGAAGTTTACAATTATTTTATAAGTTTTAATGTTGTCACATAATGACTAAAAATAATGAGAAATACGTTAAACTCATTATTTTAAAAGATGGTGGAAAAAGAGAATATATATTGTATATTATTGTGCATAACTAAAAACTATCTACATCTTTAATATGTTATTATTTTAATACTTAGAATTAGATAAGATGCATAATTCTCCCTTCAATCACGACGAATTGATTCGATCTTTTTTAGAATATCTTACAATAGCAATTGATGTAGCGAAAGGAATAGTTATTGCAATGTAAATCATTCATATATTCTTCATGTTTTTTAAAATATTACACAAATCCGCACTACGGCAAACAAAGAGTAAGGCATTAAGCATTAGGTAGGAATTTGATTAATTCTTGCACTCGACTTAGAAGTATGCAGTGATATTATTAAAACCATATTGACTCTAACAGTACCGGAACTTTTAGTACTTACTTTGATAGTAGCGATAAGGCTAGTACTTAGTTGATCTTTGTCCAAAGAGATGAAGATTATATCTGGAAATAAATAATACAGGAAATCATTCTTTTATTACTTATATGGTTAAGGATCTTTTCTGATGAGGGATTTATAGTTGTCAATTTGTCTTCATTACGGATTTATTATACCTCTTCCCAATATTTTACCATTTTTTAACATCGTTAATGCTTCAGTGGCTTGGTCAAGTTTGAATCTGTTTGAAATAATTGGTTTAATTATTCCTCTTTTTGCTAGTGAGACAAGTTCTATGAGATCATTTATACTACCTGTATATGATCCAATTATTTTATATGCACCAGTTGGTATTGACACTAGATTTACTTTTAGTTCACCACCAAAGAGTCCTACTAACACTAACCTAGCTCTTCTTCTAAGCAATTGCATATCCGTTTCTACTGTTTTAGATGCATTGACAAAATCGATTACAGCATCTGCTCCCAAGTTGCCCGTTAGCTCCTTAACCGCTTTGATAGGATCTTCTTTTTTTGAATTAACAATATTATCAGCTCCATTTTCCTTTGCTGCTTTTAATTTTTCATCATCTATATCCATTGCAATTATTCGTGAACCCTTAATTGCTTTTGCTAGTTGTATACCCATCAATCCAAGTCCTCCTGCTCCTACAATAACAACATTATCGTTAGGTGTCAGGTTACCATTTTTCACTGCACCAAAAGCTGTAAGCGCAGAGCAAGATAAAGAAGCACTAATATCGGTGTTCAACTCTTCGCCTATTTTGACTAAATGTTTGTAACTTGGCACCAATACATATTCAGCATACCCTCCATCGCGGTAAACCCCTAAGGATCTTGGTTTATCACATAGATTCTCTTCTCCTGTTCTGCATGCAGGACAAAGTCCCTCTCCAATCCAAGGGAAGACAAGCACTTTTTCATTCTTGCTAAAACCTTCTGTCTGCTCACCCATACTTTCAATTATACCTGCAATTTCATGTCCTGGAGTTAATGGATATTTTACACCCCTGTCTGTGGTTTTTAAAAACGTTCCTGACGGTCCTTCATAGCCTCCATCCCATAAGTGAATATCACTATGACAAACACCGCACGATTGTACTCTCACAAGCACCTGAGATCCTGTTGGTTTAGGTGTAGAGAGTTCTTGTACTTCAAGAGGCTGTTTTACCTGAGTAATTCTAGCTGCTCTCATAACAGAGATTCTTGGACTGTCTCTTATATTAGATTATGATATGAAAATTAGAGTTGAAAGAAATAGAAGATATATTTTTATTGAAATGTAATCTCTTTTTCTTAATTTTCTTGATCTCATTTTACGTGATACTTCAGCAGCTTTATTGAGATTAAAAGATGAGAATAGAAGAGAGTTATGTTATCTTTTGGAATTGGATCTGAGATCCAGTCACTAGTCAAATCTACAAAAAAAGAAAAAAATAGCTGAGGTCACAAAGATGCAACTTCATCAGGTTGGCAGTCATCATCTATGGTTATGATTTTGTATAGAACCAGTTTACAGTTCGGTGCTTAATTTACATTTCAGATGAGAATAAAAATGCTTGTTGTTTAACAGATATTAGTCTCTTTTTGCAAATATGGAAAATGTTTAGTGTATACAGAATATGAATATGGTATCTATAAACATGTAATGTATTAGGATTAAAATACTATATACATTCATCATTTAAGACATGTTTTGGTGGAAAGAGTTCCCCCTCCTTCCACCAATATTTCAAGGACAGGGAAATTTGTGATGTCTAAATGTATTCAAAAACAAGACAATGAATATAACTTAATACATGTCCAAAATTGGATACAACTATTTGTCTTTGTACAATTATATTAAAGTAACAAATAATTATTTCCACCTTGAGTTTAATGAGGGTATAATGAAAATGTTAAAGTAGCAGAGAATCGTGTTAACACATTAAAAGATTCTAACCATAACACTTTATAACAACAAATCCTTTTGTGGAGATTTGATGTTCAAAGATCAAATACTCATCGAAACTATGTGTTAATGATTTTAATTTGTAAGCATTAATACAGAAAGTAAAAATAGATTATTCAATATTTTTTCCAAATTATTATTAATACTGATAATAATTGAATATTTGTGTAAATTAAAAACCTATCAACTGTATTTTTATCAATTATTTCTTTGAAATGTCTGTGTTATCTTTGAGAAGATTTTTAACTTGCTCGTTAAGGTTAATTATATCACCAAGAGTCTGATGCTCATCTATTTTTTTCTTCTTAATCCAGATTATATTCCCGTCAAGGTCGGTTTCAATTAATTTTGATCTCTCTAAATATTTGAAAATAGTGTTAATTTGAGTGGAGCTAAATTTTCCTCCCATAATTTTTTGTAAATTTCTAATTTTAATATAATCATTGGATTTTTCTAAAACATCTAGAAAGAAATCTATATCTTCTTCACTTACTTTATTTACAGGATTGGTTTTTTTCTTTTTTTGTTTGATATTATTTCTTTATCTCTATAACTATAATACTTTACTATGTGATGTTTTCAATATTAAAAAATGAATGATATTTGACTTTAAGTTATGGTAAAGATCCGTTAAGAAGTATAGTTTTGTCAAATTTTTAGAATTGTTAATTTTGATTGAATTAATGTATGATTTGATAGATTTCCCATAGCAGAATTTCGGCAACTGATGTCTGTTCTATATTTATGTCAGAAGATCGGATGGGAAAGAAAACATAAGCAAGTAGCAAAGCTAGTATGCCAATAATAATTATTATCAAACCAATAAGAAAGATAAAATTTTCTCTATCTGATCTATTAGCAAAAATTTTCATATTATATATACTTCAACCATTTCATTAATATTATCCCCAGAACTTGAATTAATAATCTCGCAAATTATACGAATCTGTGGGTTATATCTATTGCTCAAATATGTTTAAAGCTGGTATATTAATTGAATATTTATGAAATCATTGGATATGAAATTACATATTATCTAGAGGCCGACGAAGATATGATTAAGTAAATAGTAGATGATTAGAAGAAAAATAATAATGAATGTAAACAATGGAAAATAGTTAAAGTATATATCTGATAAGACTTATTCTAAGTCAATCAGCCTTTGGTTAATATGAATTATATATTACTCACTTCAATATATGATCCATTTAACAAATACTTCATAAAAAGTAAAATAAATGAATAGTTATTTATGTTATAGAAATCAAAACTAAATTGAATGTCATTATTTTTATGATACTATTGAAAATATTCAATTAATTCAAAAATGAATTTGCAAAAGTTTATAAAATAATATTTCTCATGACGATTATAAAAAAGATTTTGAATAATATAAAGAGGAAGGATATAAAACTAGGTTCTATTGTTAAAATAATAGAAAAAGAAAATCAAAGGACTGGCAAATTGACCGATGGAATAGTAAAGAAAATCTTAACATCTTCAGCGACCCATCCATATGGAATTAAGGTTATTTTAGAGAGTGGGATAGTAGGAAGGGTTAAAGAGATTGTAAATTAATATGGTAAAGGAAAATTCTCATAAATGCTTTCAAGCTGCCAGTTTATTATTATCTGTCCTAGTTATCTTTTTCAAAAATTTAATCTTTCGTTTATTTACTAATCCCTTTTTTTTGATTTTGAGTGATCCACTTAGAGTTAAAAATTTCTGTCCATATATAATTTGGCAAAAGAAGAATAGTAGTGATGTCTATCATAACATAACATTATATTTTATAAAGATGTTGTATTTCTATTGTGTCAGGATTCTACCTTAAATTTAATTCTTCTAAATCAAAGTATTATAAAATGTAGTAAATGTGTAAGATTAGTAGAATACATCAAAACTGTGGGAGCTAAAAAAGTTAGAAGATTCGAAAATGTAAGTTATTGGTCTAAACCTGTATGTGGTTTTGGAGATATAAATGCTGAGCTAGTCATAATCGGTCTAGCTCCCGCTGCACATGGAGGAAATAGAACAGGAAGAATGTTTACTGGAGATAGTTCTGGAGATTGGCTTATGAAGGCATTACATGAATATAATTTCTGTAATCAACCTTTTAGTAAAGATACAAATGATGGGTTAGCATTAAATAATGTTTATATAACCTCTGCGGTAAAATGTGCCCCACCAAAAAATAAACCATTATTAGTAGAAATTAGTAATTGTAATGAATATTTAACCAGCGAATTAAAACTATTAAGTAAAACTACTAAAATAGTTTTAACGTTAGGAAAATTAGCTTTTGATGAATTTTGTAAAATTTATAAAATAAAAAGGCTCAAATTTAAACATGGATTGATTTATCATCTTCGTAATAGTAATAAAATATTAATCTCTTCATATCATCCTAGTAGACAAAATACAAATACAGGAAAATTAACATGGTCCATGTGGATTGATATTTTTAAACAAATAAACTATATTCTAGATTGACATCAAGAAAATTTTGATATATTAATTCGCAGTAAAAAATATTCATTATATGGTACAAATAAAAAATATTTCATTCCATGAACTAAAATCAGTAGTAATATTTGGTTGTTCATTTACTGAAACATAACATTACTCTGATTCTTCCTAATTTATTCTAAATTAAATTTTACAAAAAATATTCATAATTAATTTCTAATTTAAGGTTTTAAAACACTCCGACTTTCATACCAACCTTTTATAAAATATCACTGTCTGTTACAATTCCAACATATTCTCCATTTGAGGTGTTGTAACTAGAATCTCGACCTTTAGGTTGTAAATTTTTAACTGCTTCAGCAACATATGAATTCTCATCGGTGGTGACAAATTTAATACGAATAATATGAAAGAGGACGTTCTAATGGCTCAACCATTAACAATCATCATTTATAATTTTTCTGTTCGCTTTTAGCTCATAAATTACTTAAATGTTGTACTTACATAGATAGGTAACAGATTCACTTACCAACATGGGTAACACTTTTTATCTGCTTAATTTTCTTTTTATTACTATCATTATTTAATCTTCCTTTTATTAGAAACATTTCAGATGGAGTGTAACCATTGATGCCACCATGTTCTCGTTCTTCATTATATGCTTTTACAAACATACAATATCTTCTCTTTCCATCATATACATTGGGAATATTTTCAACTGCTAGAAACTCATTATTTACTATCTTGTTGTATGCCTCAATTTTACCCTGTAGTTGTGGATAGAAATTTGGAATGGGTTTATCCTTTATCTTGTTCTTTTTCAGGAAGCGTTTGAATATCTTGGATGTAAACTGCTTACCATTATCATGCATTACTTTGAGGGGTTTACCATTCTCTACAATGTAGTCTTCAAGTACATCTAAAACGTCTATACTTCTTTTTCTCTCAGACCATTCACTTACTGTCTTTCTTGAACAGTCATCTTCACAACTGATAAAATAATTCTTTTGAGCACAATTTTGAAGGTAAAAAGGACCTAAAATGTCCATCTGTACCATTTGATTGGGTTTTTCCATTGCAAACCTTTTCCATTTTCTGTTTTTGATTTTACATTTCAATATGTTCAGACCATGTCTTTTCAGTACATTGTATATGGTTTTAGTACTGAGTGATATTTCCTTTAATCTCTTTAACCTGAATCTTATACGGTTACATCCAAATCTTTTTGTTATACGTAAATCCAAAATTTCCTGTTCTATCTCATTTGTTACCTTTGCAGGTTGAATATTGTATGGTTTTCTACTTCTATTCTGCAGACCATCTATGCCATCCTTTAGGTACCTGTTCTTCCACTTGTAGTATATCTTTCTGGATATCTGATATCGTATGCAGATGTCAGTTACAGTATCTCCAGTCCATTCTTTCTCATGTATTAAATTAAATTTTGTTTGTAATTCTATTTTGATTATACACTTCCTAGCAGACTAGAAAGTGTTACCCATGTGTGTAAATGAAATTGTAACCTATGTATGTAAGTACAACA
>JANWKP010000335.1 GCA_025451315.1 Nitrososphaerales archaeon
CTTTCCAATCAGATGGAAAATGAAGAGAAATTCCATCTCTTTCTATTGATTTATCGAGAGGAAGATCACTTATTCTCTGTCCTTGTGAATTATCGATAAAATTAGGTGAAATCAAAACAGCAAATACGAAAGCTAAAATACTTGCTGATATAATATTTATCATTAATTTTTAATAATTAGGTGATATAAATAAACATATTTATTGGTAATCTGTTATCATACCAAGTAGAGTTTTTTCTCATCTGCACTTGCTATAGCAGTAAATATAATCTTAGGTAGCTGACACATACAATGGCTGTATTAAGAAAATAGATTTAGCTATTAATACCATATTTTAATATATGGTAATTAGATTATGTAAAAAAATAAAACATCCGTCGCTATTGTAGATATATATTCGTTGTATCTATATTTTTTTGGTTTAGGTAACCTAATATATCCAAGTATTGACACCATTCAAAAATGAAAACAAAAGTTATGTAACTATAGAATCGAATTCAAAGTTTTAGAGAATCCCATTTACAAAATAAAAAGAATATCAGTATTTATCATAGATTAATCTATCATTCAGATTGAAGATATTCACTTCGGGTTACGCTTGTTATGAATTTCTATCGAATCAGTTCGCACATCTGTACTTGGCATTTAATTTTCAGAAGAAAAAATCTCTTTTTTTACATAGTCTATTATGTTGCTCTAGTTTATTTTTATAAATCTTAACAGATTTATCAAGACAACAACAACAACAATCTAATCGATTTTAATTTTTAAATTTTTTTAGTTATATTTAATAATTATAAAGTTTCCCTAATGGGATTTTCTGGAATATCAAAAGAACAAATAATGAGAAAATCTTTTGATAAAAATGAGTTTACAAATACAGTAAAAAACTGTTAAAGTATTAAAATTCTATTTAATATCGTTATTGTGATAAAGTAAATCTTATACTATTCCCTTGATTACCCTACACTAGACTCTTATTATAGTACTGTTATCGGTATTACTCTTGATTGACCGTTATTTTTCTGAGGTTTACTATATTTCATTACCATGAAGTTTACCTTTTTTCACTCTTTTAGGTTCTCGTTTATAGACAAAAATAAAAATAATTATGTTTGGAAACTAAAGGAGGAATACTCTACAAGTTAATGCAACAATTAGAAAAAAATTTTACTTTTTAGTTAGCAATATTATTGAATATAGGAATAACAAATTTCTGATCAAACGATCTTACAAATTTTGTAAAGTCTCTAATATCACCATCTATGCTTATTTTCTTTGCTATTATTTTGTCAAGCAATTTCGCTTTGCCGACTAGAACCTCTTTGAGCGTATCTGAATCAGTATACAATGCAATGTTATATTCTTCAGGAAATGAGTCTTCATATTCAACAACATCGTTTCGAATTTCCAAAGTAAAACCTTCTTCCGTATCGTTCAAATATATTCCCAAAATCAGGTCATCATCTGGGCTTTTTACAGGATCAAGTTTGAACAGCATATTAAACAGAAGATCGTCAATTGATAGTGTAGGGAGTATCTGGTCAACCACATTCGTATTTGGAAGCCTTTGTAGGTTAGAGGAATTTATTTTTCCATCAAGTATATTTGCTTGTGTTAAATACCAATTTCTGCCCCCTGAAGTGGGATTCTCCGAACCTAATTTTCTAAGTGCATCAGCTTTCAGCAACTTGGCTTGTTTATTATCTGGAAAAGCATATATCAGATAGGTAGAAAGCTCTGCTGCCCAGTTATATTCTCCATTATCTAACGATCTCTCTATCTCACCAAGTGTTGCATTTAATCCTCCAAAACCGCTAACAATTTTTGATCCTCTTTCTTGCAAAGTGATAGGGTTAAACCACGTAGCATCACCAGAATTCCAACCTACAATATAACTATATATTTGTCTGACTATCCAAGACAGCTGACTAGTTCTTTCCTGCAACCAAGAATGGTCTTTTAGATAAGAAGGAAGTTCTAATATTTCAGTTATCTCATCTACATTATAACCCTGATTGATATATCTAATGGTTTGCTGAACCAAATACGATATCGCATCTCTGTAAGAGATCAAAATATCCGAAACATTCTCTGAACCTCTTGCAGGAAATAAGTGGCTAGGTATTAGAAACGTAGAATTCAATTCTCTCATCCTGTCAATTGCATCAATCCATGATTGTATATCAACATCTTCTAAACCGGACAGGGAATAAAGATTTGGAAATGATTCATATACAAGATCACTTGATAAAAGGACACTTTTTTCTGGTATCCAAACAAAAATCTGTTCAGGCGAAGGTCCTGGTGCTGAAATAAGAGTAATGTTTATTCCTGAATATGTCGTTTCAAGTGTATCGTTGAACAGGATATTTGGAGTAACATAGGAGATATTTCCTAATTTCCACTTTGGTCCAAGTCCATTACTTATCGAGCTATCATTCTCATTATCTGATGGAAGTAACAATCCACTCCAATAAAGATCATAAATAGATTTCTGTTTTGCAATTTGTCCTATGGATGGAAAAACATTTTCACCGAATTCAATATTTGCTATAATATCTGGAAGTTGTCCTTGTGTCTTGCTATCATTTACAAATACTCCACCTCCACCTACATGATCTCCTTTTCCATTCGTATAGATAAGGGCAGAAACAGGCTTGTCAGTAATTTTTCGAAATTCAGAAAGGATCGTTTGGGCTTGGTCTACAGATGAGCCACTATCTATCATTATCACGCCATCTGTTCCTTCTACCATAATAATATTGGATGGACCGTACCCTATAGCTGTATAAACTCCAGATGTAACTTCAATTACCCTTGCTGGGCTGAGATCTTTTGATTGTTCCAATAGAACAGGATTTACTGTTTTATTACTTTCAATCCCAATGAATGTAAACGGAATCGATTCTATAGAAGATTGATTCTTGGTATTGACGGTTTCTGAGAAAGAAAACTGTGGGTACAAAAAGAATATAGACAGGGAAAATATGATCAAAAAATTTGAGAAAAAAACATTTTGAACTACAAATAATTTCTTTTGAATCATAAACTATATGATCAAAATCAGGATCTTTATAATATAATATAAATTCTTTGTAAAATATTCAACGTCCCAACGTGGTAGAAAGGAAATTAAAAATGAAAGAGAATATAAAGTTTAAAAAATACAAGTTAAAAAAAGTTTTCCAAAAGGATTAAAAAAAGGTATAACATATAAAAGTAATAGAATAGCACTGATCACTAGGTTTAATTTCATATTCGGAATATTGCTGATTTCCGTTTTTGGCATAATTTTTTCTAATCTTGATATTTCTACAGTTGATGCAAAAAAATTCTCAAAAATTAAATCAAATAACAGTAAGTCCGATTTTAAGAAATCCAAAAGCAAGATATCCAAGTCCGATTTTAAGAAATCCAACAGCAAGATATCCAAGTCCGATTTTAAGAAATACGATAATAATATAAAAAAGGATAAAAAGTTCAAACCAAGCAGTATTTCTCAAGGTTCTTCCTTAACTTCCTTCAAGCCCATAAATATCAAGAATCTGAATAAGGATAAACGCAAGAATCTGGTGGATAAGGAGAAACTCGATAAATTTCCAGGAATTTCACAATTACCACATTTTCCTGAATGCGGAAAACAAGGAACATGTATAGACGGAGGTGGAATCAACATAGAAGATGGAATTAACATCGATATAGAAAATGTAGATATAGACTGGGATGACATTGATGTGGACATTGATGATGATATTGATGTTGACATTGATGATGAGGATGTAGATATAGTAGTTAGAGATGATGATGATGACAATGATGACGATGATGAAAATAATACATATATCTATAATTATGGATATCCAGAAGAAACTTATCAAGAATCATATGTAAATGAATATGACGAAAATTATATTCAACAAGACACTGAACAATCTTATGTTACAACAGAAGTTCAAAGAATAGTTAATGAAGGTTCATTTAAAATTCATTTAGTGGAATCTGGAAACCCTTTGAGTCCAGTAGACAATACTGGATATGTCCTTTTGGGAGCTAACCAAGGAACAAATAATGAACTTGAAATATCAAATGGCACTAATGGTCAACTTATTATACTTACTGGGGCTGATGATACAAGATCTGTAAAGATATCAAGTATGGGAAATATAAAACTCGAGCTAAATGAAGTAATACTAGGTAAAAATGATGCATTAATCCTTGCGTACCTCGATGAATCAACTTCATGGGTTCAGATAGCATCCAAGATTGTATAGAATGATATAAAAAATAGAAATGGTGTAGTAATTTTTTTATATTCTCATTGTTGTACTTGATCTATATTTTGTAGTTCCTTTATTTAGTAGTAGAGAATCAAATAATCAAACGTTTTTCTTTATAATTCTAGAAAGACATTTAGGTGAATATTACATATTTCGAGTATGAAAAATAAAAATTGGTCTCCTTACATGGACTTGTTCGCTAGACGTCATCAATTACCTTATACATCTAATCTTTTGAATATATTGAATAAGAAATTAATAATAGTATCGACTCGTAATCACTTTGACCTCGAGACTAGCCAGCTGAATATGTCCCGTACTATAGAAGATTATGATTCTTATAATGTTCCTGGATTAAATGGAAATCCTTGTTCTGAGAATAATGAGTTAGCAGTTTATATTCATGGCGTATGGACGGGACAGATGGCAGTTAAAGAACAGATAGATAGAACGATCTTATCATTGAATTTGAATGAATATAATATCCCAGTATTGGGTTTTAGTTGGGATTCAAATACTGTTGTAAATCCTTCAGGATGGACTATTGCTAAATCTATAGCAACTCAGAATGGAAGAAAGCTGGCAAAATTTCTCTCTGATTTTAGAACAAATTGTCCAAATCACAATATTAGAATAATTGCTCATTCTTTAGGTGCAAAAATAGTTGAAAGTGCTTTAATAAACTTAAATAATAATCAGGTGTGGAAGAAAAATTCAGTTGATAATATTACCTCTATTCATTTTATAGGAGCTGCTATTAGCGATAGAGCAGCAACAAAAAACACACAGTTTGGAACTGCTATTGAAAATACAGTAAACAACTTCTATAATCTATACAATCCTAAAGACAATATGCTTCGAAGTTTATACTTAAAGACAGAAAATGAAAGTCCATTGGGCTTATTTGGAATAAAAAAAGGAGAATCATTTCCTTCAAATTATACTGAACAGAATGTTATGCTTGAAATTCCTCCATTAAGAAAGGCAAGTGGAATATACAAACCTTTTGTTGACCATGCAGTATACGAATCGGGAAATAACCATTCTGGATATATTGGGTTTAGAGGTGTTGATGGTAAGTTAAAGGATGATGGAGCTATTAACATAATTGTAGCAGATTGGAAGAATAATAATAGATAGATATAATGCCAACAAATAGAAAAAATAACAGATGATATATCAAATGTTTATTCCAAAGATCAATTAATTGAATTGCATTATAACATCTTGGAAGAAAAGATTTCAGAATTAGAAAATAATAATAGTAAACATATTAACTTAAAATCGCACAATGGGTATTTGTAATTGGAATGATTACAAATACCAATCACAGTAGGAATTCTATTATTTCATATCCTCATGTAAATCCCTAATTAATATAATAAAATTATTATTTTATATATTGTTGAATTCTATTATATGAAATTTCAAATACTCCCTTTTTGAAAGTAAATAAAATCACTTAATCGATCAAACTCAATATATTAAAAAAATTTAAATATTATCTATTTTATTACTAAAATGTTAGATTCTTATTTTTGTACCGCTACCTGTGTTACTATCGACGGACCCGAAATTTTCTCGGACTCATCCAACTTTCTATAATTTACTTAATTTATCAAGTTTGTCGTAGAAAACCCAAAATGAGGGTCTAATATTTTTGATCACTTTAGTTATTTGAGGAAATAACTAGTCCATTTGTTCTTCATTATCTATTTGTCGAAAAAAATATAAATTCTTTAAATCTATCCAAGATATTTTTTATCTATTTAATATAAAACCATTTTGAATTTTGAATTTAATGGAGCAATGGAACTCTTGGGAATTGAAAATTCTATTGACAGAGTACGAATAATGCTGACCTTTGATAAACCGAAAAACATTCGTAACAATCTTGGTATTTCACAACAGTCATAACTTGCTTTGTTAAATTAGTTCATTATTTTACTTATATTTTAATCCCGTTTGTTAATAACGTATAGTAAATAGTGGAAAAAATACCTCCAAACTGAACCTATTGAATTTGCCTAATAGAAGGACTATAACTTCTCCAAATTTATCTTATGTTTTTGAACATGGCATTTTTCACTACAAAAATATTCTATGAATATGTAACATAGGATTGGATGTTCCTGAATATTTTTTGCGCAAGTATTACAATATAAAAATGTCTTAGTAACAAATAATTTATTATTAATTCTATTATGTAGATTTAATGTTGCTGATTTAACTTTAGGTCTTTTTAAATCTTTCATAATTAATATGATTATCTTATTTTTACAAAGTATAAAAATTTATTCTAACTAATTTCCATAATATGTACTAAAATTTTTATCTCCTATGCTATGCACCACTATAAAAATCGACAATACTATATAAAAATTTGACAGGAACAAATTGCCAAGATATATTCTTATATACTGAGGCGACAATATTTTCAGCATGCGACAGTGATATCTGTAAGCTTTAATCGAATATCCTAGCCTTTATACTTTTATCATTAATAAATAGATGTGTCATATTCTCTACTTATTCTATGATTTTATCTCAATTTTTACATAATTAACTGTGCTGTTTTTATATAAGTTAGTTCTTTTTAAGTTTCTATAATAAATTAAATAATTTTAAGAGTTTTAGAAAAATTTATCTATAACAATGACTACTGTAAATTATGCAAAATATGATTGGAATGCTTGCACAATCGTTTGGCATAGATCCAAATGTAGCGAGTATGGCAGTGAATGGTGCAACCAAAATGTTTCTTCAAAAATCTACTCCCAAGGCTGCTTCAGGTCTTCTATCTGCTTTACCCAAAGATGTTACTGACCAATTTGGTGACAATGATAAACAAAAATTTAAAACAACACAAGATAATGTAAATCGTTACGATTTGCTAAAACAATTGTCAGAAATAACGGGTATTAAAGACATAGACAAGCTAGACAATTTTGCTGATGTTATTTTGGATAGTATCAAACAAAATACTAGAATTGATATGAGTGATGGTCTTGATAAAGAAGAATTGTTACAAGGATTAAAAGATCTATCGAGACAACAACAATCTAGTCAATTTTAATTTTTTTAGTTTCATTTAATCATTAAAGTTTTTCCAATTCATGTTGTAGTCACGAATAATACATGATTCACATAATTAAAATATCAGTTGAAGTCACATAAATGTTATTAACGTTAATTAATGCTTGTAACAAATAAAGTCAAAATTACAAACATTGATAATTTCAATTTTGTATCATACTTTAATCAAAAGGGTGGACTATTAATTAGAGAATTGAATAGATATTTTACTTTGCACTGGGTAATGTAAAGCTAAAGATTGCTCCATTTTCATTTGAGTTATTTTCAGCTCTTATTCTACCTCCATGTGCTTCTACAATATTCTTACATATATATAGTCCCAAGCCAGTCCCAGTAGTAGAATCACTAGTTGTAAACTTTGTAAATAACTTAGGTAATACTTCGTTAGATATGCCTTCTCCAGTATCCTTGACACTCACTATAACTTGTTTTTGCCCTTCTTTTTTGTCTACAATAACAAATACTGTTTGATTGCTGTGCATAGTAAATTTTAAAGCATTATCTAAAAGATTTCGGATTACTTGTGATATTCTATCTCTATCAGCTTCAAGAAAAATATCTGCTTTATGTTTGAAATAATAAACTATTTCTACTTTAAGCTGGTTTTTCTGTTTATTTACATAATCCTTTAGCACTTCGGATATCAGAATATTTAGATTAAAAAATTTTTTATTAAGGTTTAATGATCGAGTTTCTATTTTTGTTATATCCAACAAGTTATCAGAAAGTTGTTTTAGTCTTTTTGCATTTCTCAAAATAATCTCTAATAGTTCGCGGTGTGTTTCATCTTTAATCTTATAATAAAGAATATCTGTCAACATAAGTATAGGTTGTATGGGAGTTTTTAGTTCATGTGCAGTTATATTAATAAATTTATCCTTTATCTTTTCAGATTCCTTTATCTTTTCATATTGAATAGTTATTAATTCATTGCTCTCTCTTAATCTAACATTATATTGTATAATTGACAATGCAAGTCCAATAATATTGATAAAATACCCTATATCTTTTAAAATATGAGCAAAATTGTGTGCTGTATCAAAGGATTGTGCAGAATATGACATTATTATTTGTCCAAAGATATTAAATATAATAGAAATAACTAAACTTGTATAGAAAATATCTTTATTTTTATAAATTTTGTTTTTATAAAAATAATATAACGAAATTAAAAATAACGCTAACGGAACAAGTTCGTATGGTCTATGGACAGGGATATAATCAATAACAGAATAAGGAAAAATAACAAAGAGTGAGCTTATAACCACTACTGAAGAAAATAAAGTAACTATTATTAGGTAAAGCAAGAGTAATCTTGATACTTTAGAATTTTCATTATCCTGGTATGAAGATTTTTGTTGTCGTTTTTGTTGTTGTGTACTTGAACTAACAGATAAAAGAGAAGTATACCTAACAATTGCTATAGCTAACATAGCACTAAGAAATAGTCTTCCAGCAAACCAGGTTTGAGGTATAAAATATTTTAAGAATAATATATCATTCATATTAAGAAGGGAAACTGTAGCATGTAACAAATCAATCAAAGCATTAACTAGAAAAC
>JANWKP010000336.1 GCA_025451315.1 Nitrososphaerales archaeon
AAAATCCTAAAATTTGTTCTCTTTTATTAATGTCATAAAAAGAAGGTCTTATATAATTACTAAATGTTATTATAACTTTTTAATTATTATTTTGATTATGTTCTAAAGAACCATTACTTCTCATATATTCCAGAATTCATTTATAATCTCTACATTTTTTGAGTTAGGAAGATTTTGGATTTTCCCTATTGTTGTAGATAGTTTTAATGGCATTTATTTTTCTCTGCTCCTTCTCCTTTTACAACCCATAATATGAATTTCAAATATATGAACCCACTTATAAAATGGGGCCAGTGAGATGCGAAACAAATTTGACTCGAATTTTGGGCCTATGTCAATTCTATATATTTAATCCTTCTGCATACTGAGTTCAGTTAATTTAATAACTGTCTGTATCTATCACAAATATAAATATAAAAATATCGGTCAATTTCTGATAGACCATGAACACCTAAATTTTGTTATTTTCTCGGATTAACTAGCATCTTAATTAGTCTATAGATTTGCTTATCATAATTGAGATTTATTTTTACAATACAAAAAAATTTATTATATATTATAGGTAGCGCTGCAATGCTGCATGTGCTGCTATCGTTCTGATTTTTGCTCCTGATTCCATAGATCTTTTAGATTGTTGTTTAGCTGAATGCTCCATTATTTATAAATCAAATCTTCTATAACGTATTAATAGTAAAATATGAGATATTTTCAAAATGGATCAATGATTAAAAGATGATTTCATACTAAAAGAAAATTTATGAATCAATAACAAAAGTAAAGACTATTTTCTAGTTATTGTTATTGTTGTTTTATGAATTCTCCTAAAAATAGGACTGGAACCAAGAGTTCAATGGGGCCAGTGGTTTCCATTGTGATATTGGTACTAAAAATGAATCCATAATATTAAACAAAAAGCAGATAATTAAACAGATATATTATAAATCTAAAGTTGTAGAATGATGATACTATTTTGCCAAGTATTATGATGTTGGTTCTATCTGTGAATTACTATAATGTTGTATAGTGAAGTATTTTGGATAATTGTAAAAATAGTCGCAAAGAGTATGTCTCGACAAGATAGTCTGTAATATTCTGTAACTGTTTTCTTCATACTCATCCTATTGTAACTAGTACTATGTGTGGTCATACTGTATAGGTATTATTGTGTTATTGCTCTTTCTATGCATGTAAAATGGAAGCCTGCAATGTTTAAAAACGCAGTATAATGATTTTGTTAATCTAACGTATTTGGAGTATTGCTTATTCGAAGCTATGAAAATTTAGTATAATGTATAAGGTATTTATTAGCTATGATACTTTTTAGAGTTTAAATAGTAAAAAAGTAATAAATATATCTTATTGATAAATATTAATTATGCCTAGAGATTTGAAATATGTCATCGAAGGTTTAGAAAATATAAAAAATAAAGCCGCAGAGGTAGTTATTAGAAGAAAGGAAGAAGATAATATGATCGACATAGAAACTAGAAAAGTAACTATCCCAAATATAAAACATTTTTTTAATGATTCCTAAAAAGCTAATCATAGCAGAAGATACAATTAATGATATAGTTGAAGAAAGTAATAGACACGAAAATGTGGAAACAGGTGGCTTACTTTTTGGTAAGATCATAGGAGAATGTATCATAATCCTAAAAATAATACATTCTTCAACTAATGCAAAAAGAACACATGTCTATTTCGAAATGGATGAGGATTTTGCAATAAATATTACAAAACAAATGGAAAAAAATAATCTTGCTTATCTGGGAAATTGGCATAAACATTTAGGATATGGAGGACCAAGTAATGGTGATGATAAACAAGCTGAGTTATTTCTTATACAGAATAGTCATAAACGAAATTATCTGTCCTTAATTATAGATTTTTATAATAATGATTATAATCTTATAGCAACTAATTACTCTTTTGATGAAGATGAATTTATAAAAAAAGATATTCAAATTCAGCAAATAATTAATATACAAGAATTAAATAAAATTTTTAAAAGAAAAAAATTAAACATTAGAAATTTCATTGACAATCTATCGAAAAACTTAGAAGATCATACCGGTAAAACATTCATCCATTCACAATCGAATAAATCACAAAGTTATAAATTATTTTATGAGGAAATTTACGATCTACAAAATAGTGAGTCCAAGACCAAAAATAAAATTGTCTATTCTGTTTTTATTAAGTTTCCATATCTCAATATATCTATGACAGATAAGATTAGTATTGGAGTTACCTTAGATCATAAATTAACTAGAATAGTTGAAGAAATTCAATTTTCAGATATTTTTTTTAATATAGTAGAATTATTACCTAAACTAAAAAATATATTTGACAAATCACAATATTATATAAAGATACTTTTACATTCAGATAATAAGAAAGAGAATAGTGATTTTAAAAATCGAATAAAAATTATAAAAGTTATATTTAGAACCTTAAAATCTATCTATATTCAATATTCATTTAAGGCGAAAGCTAAAAATGTCACTTAGAAAAAACCATAAATTCATATTAAACAAAGATAGAACAAATACAAAAACTATAATTCTTGTAATATTTCCTCAAGTTAAAGGAACATTAATAGACCAGAAATTTAAAAATAATGAAAAATTACTATTTTCCGTGAATGGGTCTATCATTGATGAATCAACATATCAAATACAACGAATTGATCAAATTATCAACAACAAGAGACAATTTAAGTTACCTAATCTAGGTAATATTATATTATCTAGGTCAAGTTTAACTTTTAATATATCAAACATTCCAGAATTTGTTATATCTTTGAAAGAATTTAAAGAAGAAGGATCTTTAAAAAATTTTGTTAAAGATAATAGGAATAATAATTTATACGAAATATTTGTTATTATACAGGATTATTCAAATTTATACCTCAGGATTGATACTCCTGAATATCCCTTGGCAATAATTAATAAAAAAAATGTTGCTATAATAGGTTTAGGTTCTGGTGGTTCATTAATAGCATTACATCTAGCTAAGAGTGGAATAGGAAATTTAACTCTAATAGATGGTGATATTATAATGGATCACAACATAGTTAGACATATTTGTTCCTTGAAGGATGTTGGGCGATACAAAACATTAGCAGTTAAAGATTATATTTTAGATAGAGTTCCTACAATTAAAATTACTACAGTTGAAAAACCTTTTTCTAGAGAAAATAAAAATATAGAAGATTTTTTTGATTCTTTGTTAGCTAAAGTTGATCTTCTAGTTTCCGCTACAGGGGACAATATTATGAATGAATCAATTAATGAATTTTGTTATAAAAGAAATATACCAATTATATTTGCAGGTGCATTTGAAAAAATTATTGGAGGAATAATGATAAGGATTGATCCACGTAAAAAATCTATATGTTATAGATGTATATATAAAAAATACGGTAATGAAACAATATTTCAAAAGCCACAAATTATAGATAAAAATTATATTAAAAATTACGGAAGAGATGTAAAGGACATGTTAACACAACCTGGGCTTGGAATAGATATTGATCTCATAACCTTGCCAACGATAAAATTTATTTTGAGTACTCTATTAGAAGAAAAAGACATAGACGAATCATTCAAATCAGATATTTATTATTGGTTTAATAAGAATATACATGGTCAAAAAGTAGAAACGTTTGTCTTATATCGGGAAGATCGTATGTTAGAAAAGATACCAGACTGCCATATTTGTTCAAAAATTATTTCAAAAGGTAATTAACTTGAACGATTCATTTGATGTATTAGGAAACGGTGATAGGAGTATACAATACGAAGCAAACGAGATAGCCGGCGCATTCGAATTGAATAGTGGATGGAAGTTTCACATAATGGAGAATGATAATATTGGGTTAGTACTTGAATTACCTGTAACCCAACTTCAAATTGAAGGAAGCTTTGAAAAAATATACTTTACATTTCTAATAGAATATGTAAAAGATTATCCTTTGTTCCCCCCTAAAGTACATATAATAGAGCCCGATCTTGATCCAACACAAACCCCCCATATGTTCATAGATAATACTATCTGTTATCTAAAACCTGATGAAGATTGGTCAAGTAACTATAGCTCATATGATGTAGGATTAATGATAAAGTCTTGGATATTCGCTTATCTAAGATGGAAACAAAAGGGTATATGGGGGTGGAGAGAACATGAAGAACCTCAACCTGAACTTATTTAGATCTATAAAGTAAAATATTATATCAATATATAGTAATTTAATTTTGAAATCAAAATGTTTTAATTGTATATGATTTCCAATTTGTTTTTCATTAGAAAACCATAATATAATTATTCATAACAATAACGTTTATTTAATATGAAAATTTTTCCTAATAATTCGGATATAAATTATTTAATAAAATTACAAAGATTATTTTAAACAAAAATAATTTATAATAACAAAAATACAGCATAGCAGCATAGGAATTTCTATGTTGACGTTACCAATTGTTTTAGGCAATACTTGAGTAATTTCAGAAAAGTTTAAACTTTTATTAACGCCGCAATCTACATCTTTAACAACAATAATGTATTCTGGCGCAGTAGATGTTCTAGGATCACTGACTGAGAAATTGAAACAGCAGATAAATGATACTCAAGATAAGTATGAATCGTTTATCGATGCGACCTCTGTCTACAAGCAAGGAAAAATGAATGAAAAAGAATACTTTGCTAAAATTGGCGATTATCTGGTTTCAACATCTGCATTGGATTTTCTTGCGATTCGAGTAATTTTGGAAATGAAGTCAGCAATCGACAAGAACACATTAATGAAAAATGCTACTGGTGGAATAGCTTCTTCTCCTTCTCCTTCTCCTCCTCAGGCTGGTTTTGGAATAGCTGGCTTTGTAGGTACTGGTGGGGCTGTTGGCGAAGGAGGAGAAAAATATGTTATGCCTGCACCAGAGCAGCAAGAACCCACATTCAAGCGAGAAGATATTGAGATGGAACGACGTTCTAGTGAGAGCAGTGGAAAAGAAAAAACGACAACAATAACTAAAAATTGTATTGTCTGTGGATCAGAAATTCCTAAACAAGCGAAATTCTGCAGTAAATGTGGTAAACTGCAATAATTAAAAGATATATAATGACATTATTTCAATTGGTAAAACCATTATTGAATGTCAGAGCCTAGATTTTGTTATTTTTTCCTTATCTTTAATGGGTAAAAATTGGCAGGAATATATTGTTGAAGCCAAAAGATGTCTTTCGACAAGGGGTTCTCTTTTTATTGTTGTAACAACTAAGGAATTGAATGAAAGAAGAAGGTTACATTACTTCTAAATGTTTTAAAAGATAATGGATTTGTCATTGATACTAAAGAAGAACGTGGAGATTTTACTTTTTTTGAAGGGACAAAAAATTAAATTAAATTTTGTTTGTAATTCTATTTTTTATACACTTCCTACTAGCAGATTAGGAAGTCTTTCTTACCTATCTCAGTAAATGAAATTGTAACCTATGTATACAATTACAACAATTAATTAATCGAAATTATTTGTACAAGTTAGGATATTGTTATTTGTTAATGTTTCTTTTTTCTAACGTTCTAATTTCTATTCAAAATTTCTGATATTGTAGTTTATGTTTCTCAAAGTGACATTTCTCTGAA
>JANWKP010000337.1 GCA_025451315.1 Nitrososphaerales archaeon
AAACTAAACTTTGTTAAAGGTCCTTCTCAAGAATCTATCAGAGCAAATTTGGAACGGGAAGTTACATGCACCAAAGATAGAGAACACTTAGTCAATGTGCTACTAAAATTGATCGATAAAATTTGGGGTGGCATTACTGAACTTAAAGACATGAAATTTGTCAAATTTGATGAACGTATGAATTAAGAAAAACATTCAAAACAATCAATAAGATTCGGATTGATAATCTAAGTAAATCTAAATTAAATAACAATCTAGTTGATTCGTATGTGTATGACATAAATTCGACAGCTAAAATTAAAATCGCGGTGAAAAATCATGATCCAAGATCAATTAAGAGATTAATGACAGATTTTGAGTATTCTGGAAATCGCATGTCAGTATTAGAGTCATTAAGTAAAATTTCTGAAAATTCAGATCTGTATACAAACAAACCCCTCATAAGATTTTTAAAATCTGTTTCTATAACAACTGACAAGTACGAGACAATTCAACTTGTATATATTATCAATAACATATTAATGAGATCCTGTGAGCAAAATGATGAGAATTACGATCTGACTAAAGATTACTTTACCAAATATTTAAAAAGAGTTTTCTCTTCTACGGATGAACAATGCATTTATTCATACCTAAATATAAGGACGGTTATTCAACGCCTTTATGAAAAAGAAAAGGTTTGTAAATTAAATTGGTCAAGGATAATTAATTTTATCAATGATAAAAACTTCTATGATCAGTCTGTTTGGAAAAAATGATACTTGATATGGAATATTTGCGAGATAATTGTGATAAGAAGGATAAATGGGTTCGTTTTCTCAAAGCTCCACATTATAGAACACAATTACTTGATAAGATTTACAAATTGATTTTTTATTAGTGAATATTAAACTAAAATTATCCGTTTTGCAAACCATCTCTACATTCTTAATTTGATTTTGTATATAACATATTAGAGGAAACTGTGAACTTTATCATATTAAAGACAATACATATAACTTCATTCTTAACCTCATTGAGCCTAACTGATTGTCGCATATCGAGTTGCCATTTCTTTAGTTATCCTTCTCAAAATCCCTTGCTTTTTTTCTTTTAATTGATTGGCTAAAATTACATACTGGTAAGATAGTTTAAAAAAATAAAATTCTTCTACCAAATACTACATCTAGTGAAAAACGCTGAGCATATTCAAAACTGGATTTGGACAAAATCGTCGGCTTGGTGTAGATGGACAAGAAGAACGAGTATGTGGTTTAGTAACTTTGTCTATCAGATCCGTGAAATTAAGACAAAATACCTTAAATAGGGAACATAATTTCCATGGCAATTAAATTGATGAAACCTATTATCAAAAGACCTTTCAGATTGTAGATGTTCTTCTGGGTTAATACAACCTTATTTGATAGGAATAAATAATCATCTTTTCTATTACAAATATTTGTCAGAGGAAGAAAAAATCCTAGAATCTGAAAGAGGAGGCATCAGTGCCATAAAGGGATTTAAGTATCAAAAACATGTTGTAGCTCTTCTCTCTGTTCGAATGTATTGCAATATAGAAAAAATATCTAGAATCATATGTGAATATAGGAATGATATTGAGATTTTACATGAAGAGTATGGATTAACCTCTTGGCAGATAAAAACTGCAGGTTCCTCAAAATTATCGAAAAAAGAGATATTGGATAGTCTGAGTTTATTCAAGGCATTAGATAAAAAAAAGAATATTCTCGTTTTGTATTGCTTTGCGACAATCAGTTCATTCATTCATCTTTAGATCCTTTAAGATATTATGCCATATCCGAATTACCCCTTGAACTGCAAAGAAAAATTAACAATGAATTCGATAATGACGAATTTTTATCAAAAACCTATTTTATGAAGGGGCCTTCAGCAGATACAATCAAAGCTGAAATTAACTATGAAGTTGATTGTATTGACAATAAAACAGAATTTCTAAACGATTTATTAAATACATTTGAGGAAATTTGGTCGGGAATTACCGAAATAAAGGATAGAAAAATAATCAGTTTTAAGGAAAAGAATGAAGCGGACAAGCTTTTTAAGACCTTAGACAGGGAAAAAATTGAGAATATTGCTAAGAAATACACTTCTTCAGGTCGGGAAGATAAACTCAGTTTTTCCGAATATGAGCAGAAAATCTTAGACTATAGTTACGGGACATTCCAAAGTATACAAAAAAAAATAAATAATATAGAATTACAGAGGGCAGAAACTGAAGAGGTAATATCGGCACTAACCACATCCGATCGGATAGTCTTGACAGGGGTCAAAGGATCAGGGAAGAGTGTAATAATGTGTCAGGTTTATGAGACTTTAAAATCTAATAATAAGATTGTAATTTTTGTTAGAGGCGATTGGTTTGGTAATATCAAATCCGAAAACGATATAGACTTCATAATCGATGAAAGATTATCACTACTTGAATTTTTGAGTCATTTCAGACATACAAAGAAATTTGTATTAATGATAGATTCCTTAGATGCTGTCTCGAGAGAAATAAAAACATTTCATATCTTCATTAGATACGTCACTAAAGTTTGGGGTTTGGAAATTCCTACCATACTTTCAATCAGAGATTATGATTATACCTATTCCAAATTCATAAACGGAGAATCACTTGGCAAAAAAATTAGTATAACAGGTTTGTCCGAAAAAAATCTCAACTTTTATCTCAACAAATTAGGAAGATCTTTGGAGAATTCTAGATTAAGACCTATATTGAAAAACCCTTTCAATTTGCTTTTGTTTACACAATTATACTTAAATGGACAAATAGTCAATTATCAAACAATCAATAATGAATTCGAATTATTCAATAAATATTGGCATGAATATATTGAGAAATCTATTTCTCCATCTAAAACTGCTAATTATCTATACAAATTGTGTATCTTAATGGTTAAAGAGAAGAAATTATACGTAGTTCTTGAAAGCTTTAATTATGACACTGAGGTCAATATGTTACTAAGTAATGGTATTCTAGATCGGCGAAGAGGAACAATTGGCTTTGTTCATCATGCTTATTTTGATTATATATATTCTAGGAATTTAAACTCAACATTTATAGATTATTCTGAATTTTTGGATATTCAAAAGTATAATATTTTTCTTAGACCAACTATCAAATTCGCTTTGGATTACCTGTATACTACCGACTTATCAAAATATTTAAAAAACATTTTACTCATACTTACATCAAGTATAATGTTTTATTGGAAGATATCATCCTTGGTATCTTTTGCAGAGAAAACCAACTATCATGATCAAGAAATAGTAAGCATCCAAAGTGTTATCTAAAATGATACTCTAATTCAGAGACACTTTCTCATTGCATTGATTAAATGCGAAAATCTTTATTGGATTAAAAAATGGGGTAATAGTTTATTATTACATATATCCAAAGAAAAATATAATTCTGGATACTTAGTAGATTATTTAAATAAGGGCATTTCCGATACCTATTTACATAAAATTATACTTTCACTTATACAAAATATTGTAAATACATCCTCCAATGACATCATCTTAAATAACGCAATAGAAGTTACGTCTGGAATAGCTTTGCCAGAAAAATCTGAATGGTATCAATCACTTTCTCTTAGTTCATCTTCATTTATACGAAAGGGGGTTTTGAATTGCATGTCTGAGCATATTAGAGTTGACCCAAAGAGTTTTGCAATAGTTTTTAATAATATCTTTAGTTATGAAGAAGTAACAGAAGTAACAGAAGAATCAGTCAGTATATCCAAAATAGGATCATTATCAATTCAAATGTCTAAGATTCAACATAATGAGGCGGTTTTGCACTCAGCAAGTAAACTTTTCCCTTCCCTTTTACAAATTAATCCATTTAGTTGTCTCGAGAGCTTAATTAAAATAATTGAGAAAAAACATGATAACAAATTTGTTGTATTTGAGGATATAATCGATGTCCGACAAAATCTATGGTATAAAATACAATTTTTGAATAATGAGGAACTTGATAAACTACTAAATTACATACATTCCTATCTACGAAATGCAGTAATTTCAGATAATTATGAATTCATCAACTTCATTTCAAATACAAAATTATCAATTCTGCATTCTTTCCTCTTAGTGGAACTAAACAAGAACCCTGAGAAGTTTTACCAAATTATTTTAAGTGAATTGCTTAAAAATGGTATGCTATCTATATTTAGTCTCAAAAATATAATTAGCACGTCGATTAGATCAATAAATCATCCCTTAAGCGTAGATGACGCAACATCTTTAATAAAAAAAATATTGTCTATAGATATAAGTCCGTATAAGGCCATTGAAGGAAGAGCTTACGATTCATATCTGGAGATGCTAAATCTAGACTTAAATACTGAAGAAAATAAAATAATGGTAGAGAATGAAATCAAAAAATATTTTCTAGATCTAGTTCCAAGTAAATATTATGATGAAACGGTTAAAGAATTTCTAAGTAGTCTGCAATCAGGAACATCTGAAGTAATTGATACAGATAATGTTAGGAAATCTAATAATCTATTTGTCGATGCCCCAATTTACAATCAAGACCTTCCGACGGTCCCGCGTTATCAAAAGTCCGAGTTAGATATTAAAAACAATTTATCCGATGAATTGTCAAAAATACTCAGTAATTCAAATTTTGACCCGTCTCAAATAGTATACATTAAATCAATTTTAATACCTTTAGTCGAACATCCTGCTCCTAATATTGAAGAACCATCTGATTCTTTCTCAAAAATAAATAATTCTCCTGTTTTACCTGGTATCAGGGGTAAGACTGCCTTAAATTTGATACTACTCTATAAAAAATCTAGTGATGAGAGCTTACTCAAATATATTGAAAAACTATCACTGGATCCGATAACTAATGTTAAATGGGTAGTAGCTAAGTATTTACCTCTTTTAGTTGAGAAAGAAGTAGATTCGTCTTTTATTAAAAGTGTAATAAATAATATATTCTGTAATGATAATCATGATATAGTAAAGCTAAACATAGCTTTCAGTATCACTGCTTTCTTAAAAAAATATAGTTTAGATAAGGATATTGTAGATAAGATTAGAGACATTTTATTAATAGCGGATGGCTTAGATGAAAAAGAATATCTGATAGAAAGATTTATTGATGATTTGATTGAACTAATTATCAAGCTATCTATAGAAGACAAATCAGAGGATATTAACAAATTAGTCACATATATACTCGAAGATAAAACTATCTCAGATAAAGTAAAGAGACGATTTGTATATTTTATCAAAAGTCCTTACTTAATTTCTGATAAGTTCCAGGAGGAAGCGTTTAGATATTTGAGCCTATTAATAAATGACTATAACCATGAAACAAGGAATCATGCTATAAGTGCATTATTTTATACGATAGAACAAAATGTTGAAAAAATCAAAGATATTAAAAAGACGATGAATTTGACAAAGAATTTAATGAATCAAATAGTTAAAGAGTTAGAAAAGTCTCCGCGCGATCAACGGATAACTGAAGATTTCGTATCTTTTCTTGATAGGTTCCTTTTATATTTCTACAAAGTGAGTCCTGATTACTTATATAGGATAAGCAATGCAGATATTGAATTGATTTATAATCAAAATATTGCTGAAAATACAATTTCGATATTAAATAGATTTCTAAATGATACCAGTCTTCAAGAGAAAGATAGAGAAATTTGCCTAGATGTTCTAAATACCTTTGCGCATCACGGATGGCCTGAAGCATTAAACATATTGGATAGCATAGAAAAAAGAGACTAAGAAAAGAAATCAATTCAAATTAGTTCGAAGGAAAAGATTGTTTTTTGTTACAAAGACGTAATGTCGGCTGAAACCTGATAATTCACAATCCAATGTTTTGCATGATTATGGGGAAACTATCAGTGCGCTCGACTGAATGCCAAACTTGCTACTCCTAATAATGAACCCCAGTTT
>JANWKP010000338.1 GCA_025451315.1 Nitrososphaerales archaeon
AATATTTAAGCATTTGCAGATTAAACCGATGAGCCACTACTACATGAGTTCCCTGATCGTAAAAAGCAGGCATTACTCCCAAGCCCGATGTAATAATTAATTTTATTTCATCTTTGTTTGGTTTCCCTTTAAGAAATATTTCAATGGTATACATTGGTGAATCATCCCTTTTCATTCTATGAAGCATGTCAATAATCAATCTCTGGTCCACTTTGGGAAGTCCTAATTTCATTGAATTTTCAAATTCATCAAATTGCTTTACGATACTGTCAATGCCGCTCATTTCTTATTTTAATACATAATTTGTATAATAATTTATCGAATCATTGATATAAATCAGTGAGAGTAATTACAATTTATGAATATTTAACGATCCCAAACCATTTTATCATAAAAATAATCATACGAAATCCGTCAAATTTGATCAGTAAAACATTCCTAGTGTTATACATTCGATAGAGTATTGCTTCAAGGCCTGAACTATTGTAATCTTTATTATTTTCATTTTCATGAATATCTCTTGACAGCAAAATCATATTTATATAATACTAAATTAGCGATATCACCATGATAATTAAATTCAATTTTGGAATTAGTTCATGTGGTCACTTCAACGCCACGACAATTATTCTATTACCTTTTTTGGTTACCATATTCTCAATTAATAGAGAAAACTGAAATTTTTTAAATATGCATGAATCGTAATATATTGCAAATCATATTCCACTAGTCTTTTAACTTCTTTTCCTTTATCCAAGTTGCTCCTTCTAGTAGTATCTCTTCATTGTAATCTAATATTTTGAAGTATAACGAGAATTAGCCTAGCTTATCCCCACATTTTCGTGCTTGCAACTCCCTGTTTTTGCATACTTAGTGTGAAGTAACCTAACATGTTAGGAGTTTATTTTGCTATATGGATATAATAATATACTTGATCAAAACAGCTTTCCGATGAGTATTCAAGGGCTTAATATCATGCATGTTTGGCCTGTATATTTAAATATCCGTTTTACATGTACTTTATTATGGTAACACTATTCTAATAAAACTTAGAAAGGATATGAAACCTGCACTAAGCCATGTGTACAAGTTACTGAGTAATTTTCTAATACTATATATTATTTATAATAGAAAAAATATGAATTCAGTGAATTATGCTATTACATGAATGCTTTTCTATTTTTTTTGTTAATTCCGACCTCGGCATCGATTTGTCCTACTGAGTTTTGTTCTAGACCCATGTCAATAACTATGATAAGATTGTATTAGAAATCAATTAACAGCCTATTGCATCTTTTGTTCGATTCATTAGTTTGCTTTCTATGCCCCCAAGATGGTTACAGGCCAATTTATCATTATCTTGATTGCTGTCTGTTAGGATATTGATTAACTTTTGTGAACTCCATAGAGTCAGTCATGTCTAGTAGATTATTAATGATCTCTTTAATGAAGTCATTGAGAGTTTGAGGTTCTTCAGTAGGAGTTGGAGGACTTGTTGATACAGAATCAATGATTACAGTGACATAGTCAGGTTTGCTAGTCGTACTTATTTCATTGATGATTGTCAATTGAAAAATAAGGTCAATTAGAGTTGTAGTTGTCGGTGCGGTAAAGGTTGGATTGACAGATGTAACATCATTCAGTTTTGCATCAAGTCCATCGGTTTGATTCCAATGATATGTTAGTACAGAACCATCGGGATCCGAACTATTGCTACCATCTAACTGAACTTATTCATTATTTTGACAAATTGATTTGGACCAGCATCAACAATTGGTTCTAGAATTGTCCATCTAAATTCAGCGAATATTGGATCAATTTTATCAGAGGCTTATGTTGCCTTTACCATGAATTCACACTTTCCCGTTGGAATATTGATACATTCTTTCTAACTACATAATTACGGAAAGATAATTTATGGTATTTCATTTGCAGGTTTAAAATCAAATATGCAAAGGTCTATCTGAAAGAAAAAAAATCTTTATCATACTATCACATTAATTGTGGAATGCAACATTCACTTTGCCCCTTATTAATCGATCTCAAGAAACACATTGGCTAAGGAACAACCAATGACAATCATACTGTAGTAAATAACAAAAATGAGTTGGTGAAGAATAATCATTATCTAAACTCAGATGATTGAATGGTTTAACAGTTATCATGCAAAACAATCGTCATCATTATCGTCGTCGTCATCACATTTCTGTACATCAGGAACGGAAGTATCTACTGTGGCAAAGGTAAGATCAAGTATTGCATCTTGATATCCGGTTAATCGTACTGTTGTCTCAACAATATTTACACCACTTAAATCCTTCTCGCTTGTTTGCACTTTTATTACAGCTTTTCCATCTGCATCTGTAACTGTAGATTGGGATTGTATTACTTTAGCGCCAGCAAATAGAGTTGCTAATTTAACAAGAACTCCTGATAGGCGATCCCCGCCTTGATTATCTCGCACTGTTACTGTTATTTTGGCATCATCTCCAAGTTCAATTATTTTTTTGTTTATTTTCATTTTAGCATCAAATGTTTTGAATTCTGCTAATGTTTGTGCATGAACAAATTGATTTTTAAAATTCATGGTTGAAGGTAGAATAAATGAAGTAATAAGGATTGAAGTGCACAAAATAGTAAGAAAATTCCGTTTAATTTTTTCTTTATGGAAGTATGAAGGCCATCTCATATCTATGGACATATTTATGATTAGACTACTACTTAATTAAAAGTTGATTATCTCAATTCTAAAAAAGCAAATCTATTATAGTGTTCTACTATATGTGGATTTATTGCACAGTTACACCAAGAGATAAAATGAACTTCACACATCACTAATCTGTTCTTTCTTTGCTATAGTATGATAGATAATAAAGAAACCAATGCTTTTCAAATCATTTATCGTCCGACCATAACTAACGTAGAGTTTCGAAATACTTTGATGAGTACAAATTATGATGTCGTACATTTAACTGGACATTGTGCGCAAAAAAGGCTTCTTAATTGGCGAAGACAAAGACAATTAGACTCTTGACCTTTGACTGTCATAGTAATTGACCTATTTAGATTACATCATTTTCTCCATGTAATATGGCATACTACTACTAATTGAATTATTTCAGTTGCAGTGCGAAAACCAAAAAAGATTAAGATAAAACAGATGTATTAGAAATAATTCTATCAAGATAACAAAATAATAATTTGTTGAAAGTGTTATATTCAGAGCCCTGAATCCAATTTCGATGTTCAGGATGTCTTGTCATGCCTTTGTTATTGGATTGTTTTAGAAGTTTTTCTTATATACTTTTTTCACCCTCTTCTATTCCTCTTTCTTTATACTCTTCTGAAGTGTTTCTATCCTTCCGATTATCCATTTTAGGAAATTATGAGAATAGTAATATTGATGTCGATGGATTATATCTTGCTAATTTTTGTACGTAAAATTTAAATGAATGCCTGAGGAGCCTTGAAATAATTTGGAACAGTTGAGGGCGATATTTCTTTATTTTCTACTCTAATTTTTTGGCCTCGTGAAAACGATAATGGTTTTCTCTGCAGAAACCTGTCATCTTCATTATCCTTCTTAAATCTAGTGACAAAAACTTCGGCTTGGTTTTCTATGTCCCCTTCTAGACCTAAAAAGTTAAAGAATACCTGTAATCTACTGGGGTATTGCCTTTTTGATTTTGGGGAACTATGCATATCCAAAAATAAAGCCAGAGGATCATCATCCTTCAAAATGAATCTGCAGAATATCATGGTGGTCATAAAGCGTATCCTTCTGGAGGTACCTTTAGCAAGCACGAAAATGGTCAACTTTATTTGAATGAAAAATCTCTTATATTTGTAAAACCAAAAAAGGATGAAGAAAAACGAATTGATATTATTATTCCCTTTTCATCAATTGCGATAGGCGGTTATGGTATATCTGAAGAATATACTAGGGATATGCTCGGAGGAGGCGGTGTTGGTATTCCAATAGAAGATGTTAATGTCATGGTTGGGGGATTATTTGGATACGAAGGTAAGGCAAACAGATTGTCCGTTCCCTATATTGATGAATATGGTGTGTTGCAAAAGCCGGTTTTTGGAATATCCTCATTTGGCGGAAAGGCTATTAGGAAATGGAGTCATGAATTCTACAGACGGGTGCTAGAAGAAAAGAGAAAGTCATCATCAAACATTCCAGTCACTATCGCTTCAAAAAATTCTTTTAGTTCTGCAGAAACTAGCAAATCAAAAGATGATTTAATACGAATCTTAAAACTCAGGCTTGCAAAGGGCGAAATTACAAAGGAAGAATTTATTGACCTACAAAGATTAATAGAATAATTATTAATTTGGGATTGTTAGTAATGGGATAAATACTGTCATGGCTGCAGAGGCATGGTGTTTTGATAACCCTAATTCCTTTTTTTGTTTATCATCTAAGTCGTTTCTAAAGCTAGTTACTAATATCTTTATACCCATTAGGTTGGAATTTGTATAACTACACCAAAATTCTTATTCCAACTTGACCCTTTGAATGGACTTGAATTTAATCCCATTCCCATTGACATACATCTGGGCATAATCAAGATTCCTACTTAAGAAATTCTTGATGACGATGCAATTAACAATACCGAATCTATAATTGTCGGAACAGATAGAAAAGAAGTGCTAAATAGAATACAAACAGCGTTTGTCAGGGAATTTGAAAGATATGGAATGCTCAAAGAGTCAGATATTCGTCCTATGGATTTTGAAACAAAGCAAGCATGGAGAAGAATTAGAAAACATATTAAAAATATGCCGGATCCATAGGTGACACATCACCTATTATTTTGACTGATTTATACTTGACACTATTTTTTTGAATGCATTGAAAGTTTTTCTACCGTCGAGTTCTATTTACTAAAATAGCAATTGACTTTGAATATAGGTTGCTCATGCTGGAGTTATGAAGGTTGGAAAGGTAATTTTTATCCAAAGGATATGGAAAATAAAGACTATTTGTCTTATTACTCGAAATTCTTTAAATTTGTCGAGGTCGATTCTACATATTATCACATACCATCAAGATCTTCAGTTAGAAGTTGGAAAGACAAAACTCCTGAAGATTTTAAATTTTCATTGAAATTTCCCAAAGTAATAACTCATGAAAAGAAATTATAAGATATTGTTAAACCTCTTTCAATATTATCCTATTCAGTAGAGCCTTTGATTGAAAAAACATTAACATTGTTAATACAACTTCCATCTTATCTTTCAGAAAAGAAAGGCTTTAGTCCTTTACAAGGTATGATTCGTCATCTGGATAAAAGATTCAGATATTCTTTAGAAGTACGACATTCATCATGGTTTAATGAAAAAGTATATGATTTATTAAAAGAAAACGATATTCCATTGGTCTGGAGTGTAAGAGATAAACTGCAATCTCCATCCATTATAACTTCTGATCAGATCTATATCAGATTCATAGGCGATAGAAGCATATCAGAAAAAGACTGGTAAAACGGTGAGAGACAGAAGAAAAGAGATGCTTGGATATGTTAAAATGATTAGAGAAACTCAAAATGAACATTCAAACATCCATGATGTATTGATAGTATTTAACAATCATTTTGCTTGCTTTGGTCCTCAATCAGTTAACGATTTTTTGGAATTGAAGAATATGTCTGAAATAGACTGGAAGACTGAATTAAAACGTTATGAAAACAATTCTGTTCAGCCGAATGATCGAATTCAATCCAGTTTGTCTGATTTCACTAAATAGGTTTAAACCATACCGATATCTTTGTTAGTCCCTATTTGTGATATCAGTTAAGATGAGTGTGTCTTTTCTATTTGATCTCCTTATCCCTAAATAATTTGGTTGACATAGAGGAGGTTTAAGTTAGAAATTTATATAAAAACACATCGTTAAAGAACTTTACAAAAGTTATTACTCTATAGATAAGAAAATCTATCAGGATGATGACAAAGTCGATAATAAATTTTAATCTCTATAAAAAAAATCTATAATTTTTTGCAATTTAATATGATTATTTAGTATCTTATTAAAATATTCTGGATGCTCCTAACAAACGAAATAGACATCATATATCCCCCGTCAAATCAATAATGATTTGAATTTTGATTTTCTGATATTCTCCTGATATGCTTATGGACGCGTTTTTCCAAGTAGTTTAAGCAGAACTAATTGACTTGAATGGCATAGGTGTCAGGGGTGTCAGGGCATCTATTCAGGTAAGTGGCGAATGATTATTGGTCTTCCTTCATTTTTATTGGAAAGGACAAAAAAGAGAAAAAAATGGCGACCACCGTTATATCAACCACCGACAAAAAATATAGAAAATTTATATGGCGTAATACGTATGACGCCCCTGACAACCCTGACGTTTCTAGCATTTTTAGTAACTTCCGATGTGCTTACAATGTTTTTCAAAATTAGTCCTTGAAAACATTACTGTGGCAGATCAGATCTATAAGAGAGAAGAACAGTAGGCGATTTTGGTGCTACTAAGTCACTTAAACATGAAGTAACCCATCATAATTCTGTGGGGGCCCCTCACAGAATACAATGAACACTCTACGCTGTTCTGGAAATTAAGTTGCATTTACGCATAATGCAACTATATTTGGTTATAATTTGCACCATTTAAGTTTTTCCTTTAAATTCAAATTTAATTCGGTAAGTTCAATTTATATTAGTTAGCATATCTAATATATTAAACATCGCCATTTACATATACTAAATTTTTAGGACGACCGTGCCAAATAAAAAAAAGCCCAAGGCTCTAGTATATGAACCCATGTAGTTGATGGGCCCAAGGGGGTTTGAACCCCTGACCTACCGGTTATGAGCCGGTCGCTCTACCAGGCTAAGCTATGGGCCCATTCATTTTAGTTTAAAAATGA
>JANWKP010000339.1 GCA_025451315.1 Nitrososphaerales archaeon
AAAATCAAGTAATACCTCTCCTCGTTTAACAAGAGATTCATTGTATTTCTTCCAGTTCACATGTATTATGACTAGAATAGGTTAGCTAAATCTGTTAGGAATAGTTAGTTGCGCAACAAGGCAATAACCAGAAGTGTTTGTTACCAATCTGATTTAGAGTCTCATCAATAATGAAAGCAGTTATTCTTTATGTTTGTATGGATGATATGAACCAAAGCGTCGTATCCAATTCCATACATAAACATAACTTCTTTTTTCATCCTTGAATGGTTCCAGTGCCTTAGATGTATTTCGTAAACTCAAACCAAGAAAGTACAAATACAGCGAATATATAATAATAAAGGTAAATGTTCTATTTCGTTCAAATCTACTACTCATAATAGATTAGAAATAGGATATCCATAGCTATAGATTTATCGTTAACTTAACAGAGCCGATCAATCTGATAAAAAGGTATCTTTCAAAAAACAAAATATTTGTTGGTATCAATTATGTTTATATGACCAATTTTTGGAATTGTCACTAGTTCATTTTCTGAAGGAATGTTCTTGATAGAATGTGGAAAAATACCGTATCCAATTATCAAAAATAAAATTCCTAACGCTATAATAATTAATGACATGATAAATATAATATTACCTTTCTTCCAGGTGTTATGTTTATAATACTTTTTTGTTAATGGCACAGCATTCCGTATGCAGTAAAATATTTAAAACATGGTAAACGAGGTTAATTGATAATTTTACTTATTCTTTCTATACATAGACCAAATAGTCAAAATCTAGTGAAGTTGAATACCTATCATAACTAATTTTTATCTTATTATTCTTTCAACATAAACTTTTTTTTTACATATAGGACATTTACTAAATTTAAATATATCCTTTAAAATAGTTGCGAACCACCAACACGATTCACATAATACAAATCTACAATTATTTTTATCATAATAATCTTTATTTATTACAATAGTAGTTTTATATGTAAACATAGAGCTTTAACATCAATTTAGAATATAAGGTTTGGTTAACTATGTTAAATATCTAAAAATAAATACGTATTTGCTTCGAAGGTACATATTAGATTATTGTCATTATTTTAAAAATCGAACTAACTTTAATATTTTTTAATAGACTTGTATAATAGAAAATCATAGAACTAAGCTATATTCTAGATCTCGGTAAAATATTTGTGCTATTCTCTATGACTGCCTAGATCCATACCTATATACCAAATCGATTGAAATTAAATACTACTTAGTATTTATTGAACATTTACGATTCCTGTATTTGCAAGTTCGGCTCCTATACCATAACCTACTAATGCAATACCTGTTCCGAGTCCAGCCATTTCTATTCCACCCTTGATCCAATTTTTCTTTGCCATACGAGCCTTTATTGCACCAACTAGGAAAGAAGAAGAAACACTCATGATAATAGCCATTCCAATAGCAGTTGTTGATGATATAACTCCAGCTTTGACCACAAAATAAGGGAGAATAGGTAGTATACCACCTAATAGGAAAGCAACAAACATCACTAATGCACCTTTCAATGGACTACCAAGTATGTCTAAATTAAGTCCCAATTCTTCAGTCAACATAGTCTTTAGCCAGACGTCTTTGTTTGATGTTATTTTTTCTACAATAGTCCTAAGCTGATCTCCCTCAAATCCTTTGGCACGGTATATATTTTCGATTTCCTTTTTTTCTTCATTTGGCATATTTTGTATCTCAAACTCTTCACGCTTTATTTCAGATTGTAATATTTCTCGTTGAGACTTTACCGCAAGATAATTCTGGACCGCCATTGCTTTTGCCCCTGTAAACATCCCTATTAATGCGGCAAGAATAACAACATCAGCGGTTATTAAAGCTCCTCCTACTCCAGCAACAATTCCCAGAGAGGTGTTTATACCATCTCCAAATCCAAATACAATATCACGGATATAATTACTTTCTTTGATATGTGGTTCTATATGAGTGGGATCATTAATCAATATTTTTATAATATTTTCTAATATATTAAAGATATCTAGAAATTGGGAATGTGTAATATAATGATGAAATGTGCATAGAGTAATATTATCATTAACTTTAACAATTTAAAAATTCTACCAGGAAAATAAGTCCATAATATTCTCAAAATGATAATTATCATTAACAATAAATTGAGCTTTTTGAAGCAACTTTATCAATTTATAAATATTTCAATTCATATAATATAACAAATTTTGGCTGATTGTTATTGATTTCTGGATAGATGAATAAGCTTCTATTACGTTTAGTCAAATATATGTGAATAAATAAGGAAATATATTAGAATTGAACACGGGAGATAATCTAGATACCTCTACTTTATCCATAATGTTAACAAACCCCATTATGACGATTGAACTTTAATTAGAACTTGAGAACCACTGGGAACTGGAATTTTAATCTATTGTACTTGTAATGATTCTTTAGGTTTTATGATTCTAGATGCTTTCATAATAAAATGTCTACTAATTTAGTTATAAAAATCGGATAACTATGTTAATTCATTAAATTATATTGTGTAGTAGTTAAAATAATTACGCCTTAGCATCAAGTAAATAAATTTGTCGTGTTAAAACCATTCAACAATTGTACGAATTTTAATCATGATATAGAAATATAAAATCTAACAGCCAGTAGGGGCAGTAGGTTAACGTCGTTACCTAATAATTATATAATTTTAAATGTATACAATATTGTAGGAAGATGTCCTCAATACATGATTTGGATCGATTAGTTCGTAACGGTGTTCGAACAAAGGATGGAAGTGATTTAGGCAATGTAATAGCAGTTGATAATACACATATTACTGTACAAGGAAAAAGAATTTTTAAATTTCCAACACAATTCATCGATCTTTATAATGGAAGCGAAGTTTTTTTAAACATATCTACCGATGAATTATCTAAATATAAAATTTATTAAATCTATTCATTTTTTATTATTAAGAAGAACATAATTAACTCAAATTTACTACTCAAATTAATCATACCTTCCTAATTTCTTATGTTACCATGAAGGATTGTTGTTCTTTGACTTCATATTTACATATTATCGTCTTCTAACAAGAAAACCTTTGATTGTATAATATAGATTCTGGATCATCTGAAAAAGAAGGTAATCTATTGCTACAAAATAATAATAATTTAGTTTAATATAACAACTTGGCATTTTTTTATACTATTTGCTCATATGTTGATGTATATATCATTTAAGTTTGAATTGATTATAAATAATAAGAACTGCTACAAAAATTGATAATTATGTTTGGAGAGGCTTTCGTAATGTGGGGATGTATCCCTGAAATTACTAGAGGTTGTATGGATATGACAAATGCACCAAGTACATACCTTGGACTTGTTATAGGAGCAATTCTAGGTAGTATAATTAGTTGGTGGATATATAATAGACAAAAGAAAATATCAGATAAACAAGATGACCTGCTTAATCATATAAAGGATTTAGAAGAAAATAATGAGATGATTCTTCAAAGAATAGAATCTTTTGAAGAAAAAAATGAAACTCTTTTGAAAAGTCTACTTGTGTTGGAGACAAAGGTTGATTCACTCCTATAAATGAATAGATAAGAAATATCATTATGTATAAAATTTGTTACCACATATAAAACATGTTAATGTTAACTTTGTTTACTCTTATTTATATAATGATTTAGGAAATAGAAAACAAGAATGGAAAAGAATAGAAATGGAGGAAAAAATTTGATCGGATTTCTATCTTTGGCAAAAACCATTACTCCTATACTAGTTACCTCACTAATAGGTATTGGATTGATCACTATATTGAATTTTGATGATATCAATCTAGTTACACTATCAGAAAAAAATATAGCACATGCACAATTAGAGGATTCTACTGCAAGTCAAAATATAGTAGACTTGAAGGTAGCAGAACGAAATAACAACTTTGTGTGGACATCTGTTAATGGTCAAGTCAACCCAACACTTAATCTAAAATCAGGTATTGATTATACTATTCAAGTAGAAAGCATGGACAATAATATCACTCATCAATTAATTATACAAAATGAAAGTGGAAAACAATTAACAAAATCAGATGAAATTTCAAACGGTCAGACAGATGATTTCACTTTTACATTTAGAGATATTGGAAAATATCAATATCATTGTCAATATCACCCAGAAACAATGCATGGAAATATAGTTGTATCTTGACACTAAGTAGTAAATGGTTTGAAAAATTTTTTAATATCCTTCTAGTCAAGTAATTCTAAACATAATGTTATTGTAAAGTAGATTGATTTTATTTCTTGCCCTAAATCAAATAATATCAAATGTTTAACAGTTGTATAAAATTATTAACTACTATTTGTGATATTGATACTGATCAGTTGTTATAATAGAGTATGAAAAATGATTTCACTACTACTTGATTCTTGTAATCCCATTTTATCACTTTGATTGATACTATCAATATATTATTCTGATAGAAAGATTCTCAAATACTGGTTGCTACAATATTCAATGATTTTCAAAAATAGCAGAGCGAACTGCTATGCAATTCTAAAAGAAATAAGATTTATAACAATATTAATAAATAATAAATTATTGTTTGACTAAAGAAACTAATTTAATATCAAAAATAGCAAATACAGATTTTCCTATTCACAATATAATAGCACGCCGATGGAGTGCAAGAGCATTTTCAACTAAAACAGTTGAAAAATCAAAATTGCTTTCAATTTTAGAAGCTGCAAGATGGGCACCATCATCAAGAAATGAACAGCCTTGGCGTTACATAGTTTTTACTGACGACAATCCCGAAAAAATAGAAAAAGCAAGATCAGTTTTGTTGGAAATAAATAATTATGCTAAACTTGCTCCGATTTTAATCTGTGCTATAACAAAGAAGACTTATTCTGATAATGGAGTTTATAACAAACTACACTTTCACGATTTAGGTGCAGCAAATGAAAATATGTTTCTTGAATCATTTAATCAAGGCCTAATTATGCATGAAATGGGCGGTTTTGACAGAGAAAAAGCCAGAGAAGTTTTCAGTATTCCTGATGATTATGAAATTGGTATAATGATTGCAATAGGATATCAGGATTCTCATGAAATACTCCCTGAAAGATTTAAAGACAAGATAAATTCTCCACGAGAACGAAAACCATTATCAGAAATAGCATTTCTTGAAGAAATAGGTAATGGATTGATATAGATACTCTATTAGAACATAGTGAAAAATAGTATGACACTACAAGTACATATTTTTAGCAAGAAATTAATGTATTTGTCAAGTGTATTTTAGAGATCTAATCCCTTTGTTCCCATCTGTTACTATAGATGGTATCAAAGAGATAATTAGTGATATCCTAACTGAATTTTTAAACAGCTAAAATTAGAGCAAAAGGTATGGGTAATAATAAAACATAACAATATCACAAAAGAAATAGTTCAAAAGAAAGAAATTATAAAAATAAAACCAACTAGAGTTATCGGTAAAGATATGGGAATATAGTAATAAATTAACTTTTCATAAAAAATAAAATTTTCTGAATATACAAACTACAGCAAAATTAATAGACAATGCATTTGAATCACGCTGACAACTTTAGTTTGTGATGATAAATATCTTTTAATATAACACAGTAGATTGATAGTAAGTAAAAATGAAATGTTCCTCTTGTATCCAAAAATTAGTATATCTCAATCAACTAGAACATAATGAAAACCAGGTATTGATTGTCTATGAATGCAGTAATTGTAAAACCAAGTATATAGAATATAAACCGGCAAACGAGTATCCTGATTAGAAATTTCCGATAAATTGAGAAAAACCAAGTTATATTATATATATTAATTAATATTGTTAGTACTAACGACTCTTTTCATATGCTATTTTTTCGGCGCCTCAAAATTTGGTGAATAACATAGTGAAAAATATTAAACAGATCTTTAATATTAATTTAGACTTTTCTTGGGTCGTAACGTTTCTCTAGAATAAGCGGCCTAAAGGTCCCAAGTTTGTTTACAACCTAATCTAGCTTTATGACTGACTGCTAACAATAAATTTTAGAACAGGTATATCTTTAGGTGTGTTTTGCTAGTTGTAATTTATTTAGAGGAGCATAACTAAGGCAAAAGAATTAAGTTGTCGTTTGTAAAATGGCACTGTAGACATGTTTTTATAATCATTGTATACTATTCAATTATGCCAAATCCTCTGGATTACAAATGGCTTTTTATGTACGAAAAAGCCTTCAATTGACCTGTTCTACATTCATTCATATTTGTTTATTTCAGTAGAAAATTGGATATATTCATCATCATCATCATCATCACATCTACCATATTCTTGTGCTTTTACATTTGAAAAATTTATGCTAGTAAAACGTCTTAACATTATCGATAATCCTATCAACAAGAATAGACTCAACTTATTGGTGATTTGTGCATTGTATTTTTAAATCAGTTATATTATAATTGAAGGGCTCAAGTCATTTGCTAACAGAGTATTACTAAATTTGATTAGTGAATGTTTATCATGTTTTATACTTGTTATTTTTTATTATAAATCAATATTGAAATAAATTATTAATTTTTTTATTACTAAATCTACTTCAAATCAATTTATTGAATTTACAATCTAAAACATAAGGAAAAATATTCCAATAGTTCTTTAAGTTGCATAGTAGTTATTTTTATTGTAGTGGTTTTATAACAATGGTCACTCCCCCGCAAAAAGAAAATTCCAAATCTATTAGAAACAGAAGGGACAACTCTAAATTCAACGATCTGATCTTTATTTTAAATCCTAACTCTCAAGGAGGAAATACTGGGAAAAACTGGGACGAAACTTATTCAAAAATAAAAAAGTATCTTCCTATTAATCATCAAATTATATTCACAAAAAAAGCAAATGATGGAACACTTATGACACGAAAATTATTGAAAGAAGGATATAAAAATATAGCTGCTGTAGGAGGAGATGGTACAATTAATGAAGTTGCAAATGGGTTTTTTCATAATCGATCTAGTAGAAATAATTCGGTGACTAATTTTAGAGATTTCAAACCTACAGCCAAATTAAAGCCAGTTAATCCTGATGGTGTCTTGCATATTATTCCATCTGGAAGTAGAAATGTACTTGCAGCATCATTGCGATTACAATATGAAGGTATTGACTCCTTTATGCATATAAACGAGATGAAAAAAAGTAAAATCGATATAATAGGAGTTACAACAGCTGACAAGGATGATCCTACTTTAACTCATAATAGGTTAGTCTTAAATGCTGCAGAAATAGGTGTGGGAGCTGAAATAATCAATAGATCAAAAAAAGTCAGGACTAAAGTAAAAAGCCGTCTTATGTCTACTGTGGCAGGTATAATTTCTACTGTGCCTACATATGAGAGCAATTCATGTGAAATAATTCTAGACAATGACAAGACGATCTCTCCTAGTCTTACTATGGGTATAATTGCTAATGGCCAATTCTTGGGTGGAGGATTTAACGCAGCTCCAAAAGCTAGTATGTCAGACGGGCTAATGGACCTCATTATTCTGAAGGATTCAGGGAGCATCAAGATGCTTGAGGAACTTGTCAGTTTAAAAGGTGACAATAGTTATACTGAAGAAGATAATATCCTATATTACCAAATATCACAGCTTACGATACTTCCCAAAGAAAGAGATATGACTGTTAGTCTTGATGGTGAACCAGTAGGAATACTCCCAGCTTCATTCAAGATATACCATAATGCTTTATCTGTAAAAGCCAATACACAAGATTCATTGTAATATTCAGAATCAAAACTAAGTTATTCTTTATTGAGTTTGTTATCGGGTTTGAATAGCCAATAGAATATCAAATTATATGTATATTTTAATCACCAAATGATTTTTTTAAAGGTATATTCTTTATGATATAAAATATGAAGTAATTCACTTATTTAATATTTGTCAACTTGCTATTGTTATGCACGGATGAGATTCATGGCGGGCTTACGAGGGTTTTAAAGGAGTATATAAAAAACTCAATAATAATTATCCAGAATGGACAAAGAACATCATATTTCTTTAATATTGTGGCTGTTATATATTGGTCAAATCATGGTGTTATTATTAATGAATACATATTCTAATTAAGTTATAGTTTGGAAATATATGTGTAATATTATATAGACAATTATAATTATATTGTAGATTCCACCTCTATTAGTTAGGAAAGGTAAAATATCTCATAGTTTAGGAATCAATGCTATTGAGATAAGTGCATTTTTAGTTTCACAGATTATTATAAATCTGTATTATTTATTAAAATTATTTATTTTATTTTTATTTGAATATATCAATCAATCAAAATGGCTGCTCCTAAAATAATAACTATTTTGCT
>JANWKP010000340.1 GCA_025451315.1 Nitrososphaerales archaeon
ATTTCAACGAAAAACTACTTTAAGATCGATATTATAATTTTAATGTAACATCAGTCTGAGTATTTCTCTGTTGTATATCATTCAACTTAATTGTTCTCTTGGTTTCTTGGACGTATGTTATGTCAGAGAAATTTCTCTGTTTTCATCACTTAATTGGTAAATGATGGCTAAATTTTTTCGGTATACCATACTGTATAAATGTAAACAGATAGGAATTGCAAATGCTCCTACTGTTTATTAAATATTGTAATGCCTTATTTTAATCGAAACATAAATAATTTTTTAAATACCATCATAGATATCTTTTCCACTTATTTTTGCTTCAATATACTTAATAAATTGAATATAAAGAGATCGATTTAAAATGATGTTATTATTATAACATAGATGTATATGAATTTAAAAAATAAAGTTGCTGTCGTAACCGGAGCCGGAGGCACAGTAGGTAGAGATATTACGAAATCTCTAATTTCGGAAGGTTGTAAAGTTGTTATAAATGGACGTGATGCTAAAAAACTAACTAGTCTCTCGAAGGAAATAGGAAGTAAAAAAGATATCTTGATTCTTCCAGGAGATATAGCTAGGGAAGGAGACGTTTTAAATATGATAGATCAAATAACAAATAATTATAATAAAATTGACATTTTAATAAATAATGCAGGAGTAATAAATGATCCGAAATCTTTTCATCTAACAACCCATGATGAATGGATGAATCTTATCAATGTTCATATTATAGGTGCTCTTCAGATGACAAAGGCAGTTTTACCACTTATGGTTGAAAATGGAGATGGTAGTATCATAAATATTGCATCTACTTTGGGAACTAGAGCAATCCCTGGAGTGCCACTATCAATCTACGGACTAACTAAAGGTGGTATAATATCTTTTACAAAACATGTCGCTGTAGAATATGGACCTTACGGAATAAGATGCAATTGTATAGTCCCCTCTACTATTAGAACTCCTTTTCTAGACCCATTTATGAAAGATGAAAACGCGAGGAAAACTCTAGAATCGACATTTCCTCTTCGACGAATTGGTGAACCTTCAGACATATCTAACGCTATTTTATTTCTTTGTTCTGATAAATCAAAATGGATAACCGGAGCAGAAATAAATATTGATGGAGGTATAACAGCAAAATAATTCTTTATTCTGTATTTTTTGGTATTAGATGATTTAACATTAACTTATAAAATACTCATTCATTTATATAATCCGGATTTCAAACTTATTGTTGTTATTGGTAATAATAGGTATCTAAATTACCTTTAATAAGGCATGAAATTAAACATTTAAAACTTAATATTTACCAAATGTATCATTAACAAGGTTATATAATGGTAATACTTTTATTTTGTATATTTCAAATTTCAATTATATGAAGCAAGACTTGGATCACATATTCACTTGTGTATTACTATAAAATATAAAAAATAAAAGGCACGGCATACATCGTTATTCATGAAATGATATTTCTATGTCCAAAAAGATAACAAATAATTTAGTTATTAGCATTTTTTTTACCTCTAAAGATTTTTTTATTGTAATTTTTGAATTTTATAGTATCATCTATCAATTCGTGTATTCTTATTCTGATTTCCATCAAAAAATTGATAATTTCCGTTCTCTGTTCTGGATCGATTGATATTTGAGATTCTTCTATTAAGTTATCTATTCTTGCCAATGTAACTTTGAGAGAAAGAGATGCCTTTTTTGTGATCTTTAACGACTTTGAGAAATAATTGTTACTATCAGATAAACATATATTATTATAATCTTCAGTGATATTGTCTCTTAAAATCATTTTTAATTCTCTTATTCTTTTTACTGAAAGATTCTTTTTTATTATTTCTCCTACGATCTGTGATTGTTTTTCAATTGGAATAGTTGAGATCTCGATAGCTTTACTAACGTTTAACCTATTTGAAACAATTTTATTTTTTATTTCTTCGGAAAGCTTTAGAAGCTGAATCCTATGAGACACATATTCTTCGCTTTTTCCAATTTTCTTGGCAAGATCGCTAACACCTCCCCAACCAAAATCAATAACATATCTTCTAAAAGCTTCTGCCTCTTCGATAGGATCCATAGATTTCCTTTGGATATTTTCAGAGAGCTGAATTTCAAATGCTTGTTTATTTGTCATCTCGCGAATTTTACAAGGAATAAATCTCCATCTTAATGATTTACATGCTTGATACCTTCTATGACCTGCTACTATTTCAAATCCGTGAGATAGTGGTCTAATGAGAATAGGTTGAATTAACCCATGCTCTCTAATACTAATAATTAGAGATTCATCGTCTTCGCAATATTTTTGAAATTTGTCTCTTACTGCAAATGATGAAGGACGAATCATCTTCATCTCTATTTGTTCTATTATACTTGTATCAACAAATTCCACACTTTTTAATTACAAAGTATCTTTATATTGTTTATTCTTTTTTCGAGTAATAGAGGCTTTACAAAGCAATTATTTGAAATTTCATATCTTTTTTTTATATAATTTGCAATTATTTTTTTCCAAATTGACTAAGCAAGTTATTAATATCTCTTTTACATCAAACGAGAGTGGGTAGTTCATTCTTACTTCTGAAAATACTTCTTATAAGATAGAACCATATTAGTGAATAGAAAATGTTCTCTTAAGAATATAGATACGTGAAAATGCAAGTATATTCACCTAGGTGTAAATAGGATAAGTTGAAAAGGAGAATAATACTTCAGCGAAATAATATGGTCTAAATTAAAAATTATATAGACAATATTGAGTTACTACATCCTGAAATCACACAAATTGAAAAATAACTACTACTCAAATATACCCCAACGAAAATATAAGATGTGACAAGTATGATTTTAAATAAAGCTTTTATCAATGCTGCTTCCTTGAAGGTGATGAAATATCACATTTGAGTACAATAAAATAAAATTGTATCGGGGTTTGTATTACGTACGAGTGTAAACGAATTAAGTCACTTGATATAAATCAAAAGAATAGATAGATAAAACAACATTAAACTGTATTAGACAGAGACTACAAATACAGTATCAAGAATAGATGGTAGACTCATTACTAAATGAAAAGATAACCAAGATTCACTCTAGTGTTCATGTCTATGTTCTTCCGAATGAGTATGTAGATGCGAATGTTTTTTCTCACCATGAAAATGAATATGTTGCAATTTTTTTAAATGTGAATAAACTATAGCTATAATGAAGGAGCTAGCACCAAATAATACTATTGTAGCACCAGATGGTGAATCAATATAAAAACTGGAATACATTCCCAGAAAAGCATCAATTATTCCAATAATAGATGACAGAATGATTATTTTGAAAAAATTATTTGTAATTAGCCTGGCTGATATAGCCGGTGCTATAATAGCAACAGCAAGGAGAGTTACTCCTATTGAGTTCATTGCTGCTATTACAACAATAGCAAGTATAATTGAAAATAACAACTCTATTCTGTATATATTTACTCCGTACACTTTTGCTGTTTCACTATCAAATATTGTAAATAATAGGCGTTTCTGAAAAAAGAAAATAAATATTATTGTAATAATGGATACTATCAAGATAAAAATAAAATCTAAATCAGTAACAGCTAAGATATTTCCAAATAATAAAGCCTCAAAGTTTTTTAATGGTGTTTGACCTGTGTTCATTAAAAATACTCCTATTGCAAATCCTGCAGTAGTCACCACTCCAATTGCAGCATCAGCTTTTATTTTATATCTTTTATTTATTTCAGTTATAAGTAACCCTGATAAAATTCCCCAGATTGCTGCCCCTATGTAAAAATTAATTCCTACTATGTTACTAATTACTGCCCCTCCAAATACTGCATGAGACATGCCGTGTCCAATGTAACTCATCCCTCGTAATACTATATACACACCTAGCAAACCACATGTTCCACCAATTAATATCGAAACAACTATAGCTCTGGTAAAAAATTCATAGTGGAAAGGTTGAAATAGAAAATCCGTACTTAATAACAAATCCTTTTAGTCATTTTAAATCATATGTTCTATAAAGAATATTTTCAGACAAAGTTGAATTTGGTATTCCTTGAGAAATTATAGTTTTGTTTAAACATACAATCCACGGCAATTTTTTCGCTACACCATCAATGTCATGTGTAGTAAGGATTATGGTAATTCCTCTTGAATTCAGATCTGTCAATATCTTTAAAAAATTATCCTTATTTGCATTGTCAAGGCCTGCTGTAGGTTCATCTAAAATTAGTATCTCAGGATTGTGAATCAAGGCTCTTGCCAAAAACACTCTTTTTTGTTCCCCTCCAGATAATTCTTTAATTTGGCGGTCTACATAGCCACCTATACCAAGCTCATCAGCTAAGTTACCAATCTCAATTCTTGATGTTTTATTTATCCAGGGGAAAAGACCAGATCGATTCCATACTCCCATTGAGATCAATTCCCTAACGGTAACTGGAAAATCCCAATCTATTCCTTCTACCTGTGGTGAATATCCAATTATTGAAAACTTTCGATCTTTATCATTATTATGTTTTGCAAATAATATTTCTCCCTCCCATGGTTTGTGTAAACCCACAATCAATTTCAAAAGAGTAGATTTGCCTGAACCACTAGGACCTAACAAGCCAATGAAACCACCTTTAGGTATATTTAATGTCACACCATCAATAACAGGTGAATGGTAATGGTAACCAAATAAAACGTTCTTTAAACGTATAATGTTCTCAGGAGATTCCATATTTTCCATTTAGGTTTTCCTTATGTTATAATAATAAGGATAATAATCTTTATTTCATATTATCAAATATATTAAAAATGTACTCTATTTGATAAGTATGTTTTTGGGATTAATATTTTTTAACTCTTCAATATTACCACCTAAAGGCAATATCATATTTTTCATATTCTCTATCATCATTCCTACATAAGAGTGATTGTTATCACCAGATTTCCCAGGGAGATCGTCATCGCTTAAAGTTTCTACCACAGTTATATTCCCTTCTTTAGCTATTTGATCTATTATATTTGTAGGGAATACTTCCGAAGCGAATATTGCTGGTACTTTTTCTGCACGTACCTGGTCTATTAAATCTGCAACATCTTTAGCACTTGGCTCACCAAAATCCGATGGTTGTATAACTCCTATTACTATCATACCATATCTAGGTGCAAAGTAAGCCCAAGAGTCATGATAAGTAAGTAATTTTCTATTTTCTGGTGGTATCGTCATAATGGATTTTTTTATACCATTATCTAATTGTTTAAGTAATTCTGTATACTTTTTTGAATTTTCAATGTAGTTATTTGAATTAAAAGGATCAATTTCAATTAATTTATCACGTGTTAAATTTGCAAATTTGATGGCATAATATACATTTAACCAAAGGTGTGGATTTGGGTCACCTTTTTCTTTTGGAAAACTAAAGTCGAATATCCAGTCTGCTTTATCTACTGTATTATCTCCAAGCTTAAGTAAGTGTATTTTTGAATTTTTAGCTATTGCATTGTTTGCAATTTTTTCAACCTCCGTCTCTAAATTAAGACCATCAATAATAATGAGATCTGCATTATTGATTTTGATTGCGTCTGAGGGAACTAGGTCAAATGTATGCGAGTTAACTCCTTCTGGGACCAGTCCGATTAAATTAATTTTCTCACCACCAATATTTTGAACTATATTAGTTATTGGGGCAACTGATGTGACTATATTTAGTTTATTTATCCCTTGAGTAGAATTCTCTTGAGCATACGAAGTTGTTAGAGATATAAAAAAAACAATAGTTACTATACTAATAGAAATGGTTTTAATCATATCTGATGAGAATTTCATGAAAAGAATTTCTTATTCTAGTATTAAATAATTTGTAATTAGTAATACTTTTTCATTTTGAAACCACATTGGTTTATAATTCAATAATTAAACTATTAAAAATTAATCGGTTAACGTAAAATATCTTTATTCTTTTGGCATGCCAACATAATGCATTTTAAGACTTTTAATCCCTCTGTTTTCAGAAATAAATTTCAGGAAGTTTTTTATCCTTTTAACTTTTCCTCTGAGCATTATCGTTTCTAGACAATTGTGTTGATCAAGGTGTAAATGTGTTGTAGAAACTATTATGTCTGTATACTCATGTTGATTTTCTAAAGAACCAATATCGGTTCCAAAAAGATGGTTATCATATAAAATTACTAATACACCAGCTCCATAACTATTACCATCATCATTTTCTTTCCATTCGTTATTGTAAATGAATTCATATAGTGATGATTGGATGGCCTTGGATCTATCTGCAAATCCTGCATTTTTCATTGATTTATCAAATTGATCTAGTAATGTGTTAGGTAATGACATACTAATCCTTCTTAGAGTCGATGATTTGGAATTTTCTTTATTTTTTTTCTTCAAATATTGGAGTATATTAATTTAATAATTCTTAAATTTATTGAGTTTGCTATAAATAATTATTTTTTCCATATATGCCTAAATTCTTACTTTTCGAATGGTAGTTTAAATCTTAAAATGAAAAAAAGAATTGATGGATATCCAAAATTTTTGTCTTTATAAAGAAATTTGATTTACAAACCAATAAAGAATACCCAATGAATTTCAAATATCATGGTAGTGGCAGATTTTGTGTCTAACAATGCTATTTTGGACTTTTTCTATATCTTATTTAATGGAATTTCTGAGGTCCCGCTATTTAGTTCCCCAATTACTGGAATCTTGATACTCGCAGGAGTCTTTCTAGCTTCCAGAAGCGCTGGTGTAATGATGGTGATATCGGGTTTAATAGGTGCAGGAGTGGCAATTCTTCTAGGAGCCCCTTACGGATTAGTCGCATTTGGATTGTTTGGTTATAACTCTATACTAACTGGTATGGCCTTTTGGTCAGGGCCCTTTGTAAAATCTAACAAAGCAACTTTTTTCATATCTATTTTTGGAGCAGCTGTAACAGCTGTAGTATGGATGGCAATGGCTCATATTATGGGAGATATGTTTATTCTTAATGGATTACAAGCATCATGGGCAATACCTGGGTTCACCTCTTCCTTTATCTTTACTACTTGGATGTTAATGTATGCCACAAAGAGATTTGGACATGATATTTGGCCTGAGCCACTCCCACCAACGGATGAAGAATTAATTAAAGGTAGTGGAAATCCTGCTCAAATTAATGAACCTGATTTTAAATGGACTGCGGCAGAGTTCATTAAAGCTACTCTGAAAGGTGTATCGCAGGTAACATTTGTAGAAAACTGGAAAACAGGAGTATTTTGGGTAGTTGGACTTACTTTAGCATTTGAGCTAGCACCAATTTTAACAGGTCAAAATAGACCATGGTGGACCAATGGGTACACCGCTCAATGGAATGAATTTTCTCCTCTCTTTCTAGGAGGAGTAATGGCACTTATTGGATCTGGAGTAGGTGTAGCAATGGCAATTTTAACTAAACTTCCAACGGCTGAAACGAGAGCAGGACTACATGGTTTTAATCAGGTTCTAGTAATGATTGCATTAACGAGTTTCCTACCGTTAACCCCTCAAGCATTTCTGATTGCATTATTTGCTACAATATCATGTAGCTTTGTAATGCCTGCCCTACAGCGAATTTTCGGGACGTGGGGTTTACCCGCATTGACAGGGGCATTTGTGTTTACAACATGGATATTCTTACTTGGAATCTCGGGCTTTACAAATATTCCAGCTGGGATAGGATGGTCAAGACCATAAGTTCTTATTCTAAACAACCTTATTTTTTGAAATGGAGTTTGATGACTTTAAAGAATTCTTAGACTTTTTAAATCACAATAAAAAAGATAATGAAAATAGTATTGTAAATCTATTATATTTTATAGACTGGTGCAATAACAATAATCATGAAGAACTCCTCGTTAGATTAAGTTCTGAGAAACAAAGTGGGTTAGGGTATAATTCTGTAATTGATTTTACCACTAAACGTATTATTATAACAAGAAACAAACTAATAAACAGAATATTTGAGTTGGGATTTGTTGCAGGACTTGGCCCATTTCCATATATGATTTTGTCTAAGAAAAAACAACAATCCAAGATCAAAGATTCAGCAAAATTAAAAATAGAAAAAATTCTACAGGACGAAAATTTAGAATTTACTATTTCCTATATTGATGTTCAAAAAATTGTTATAAAAAGAGGATCAAATTCAGTAGTTCGAAATATGTTTGGTTCCTTCATTACAAAAAACTATTTGACGATTTTTACAAAAGCTAATAATAAATATGAATATGTTCTTTCCATTAAAAAGAATGGAGAATTTAATAAAATGTTCTATTGGATGAAGTCTATATTACCTGTCGAAATCTCGTTGATAGATTGAATTGCCGACGTCGGCTAATTAGCTAGATTGTGTATATCCATTTATATAATTTAATTATTTGAAATTTAAAATAATCCAAATCCAGTAATATTTCAGGTGAATTGGAAATTTGATGTTAGTTCCACGTGAAATTGATAAGATGATGATTTGGACTGCAGCCCAAATTGCTGAAGGTAGAAAAAAAAGGGGAGTTAAACTTAATCATCCTGAATCTGTAGCATATATAGCAAATTTTGTTGTTGAAGGTGCTAGAGACGGAAAAAGTGTAGCAGATTTAATGAAATCAGCTAGAGAGGTTTTAACTAGGAATGATGTTATGGACGGGATACCTGAGTTGATTCATACAGTTAAAGTAGAAGCAACTTTTCCAGATGGAACAAAATTAGTTACGGTTCATGATCCAATTCAATAGAGGAGAATAAAAATGAATAAAAGTATTAAAAAATATTTAGAAATGGAAGGAGGAATCTACTAACGTGATTCCAGGAGAATATATTTTATCTTCTGATCCAATTGTTTGTAATGGTAATAAAAAAACAGTAAGCATAACTGTAAGTAATACAGGTGATAGACCATGTCAAGTGGGATCACATACTCACTTTTTTGAAGTGAACAAGGCGTTAGATTTCCCACGAGAGCAGGCATATGGTTATCATTTAAATATTCCTGCAGGAACTTCTATAAGATTTGAACCTGGAGATTCTCGTGAAGTAGAACTTTGCGAGCTTGGAGGAAAAAGAATTGTTTATGGATTTAATGGTCTTACTATGGGTGGCCTAAATTCGAAAATGGGAAAACAGGCTGCTCTTGAAAAAGCAAAAAAACTTGGATTCAAAGGGTTTAGTTCTTAGGAGATGAGAAGACTATGGTTTTAAAATTAACTCGAAAACAGTATACTGATTTGTTTGGTGCCTCTCAAGGAGATAAAATTAGACTGGGAGATACTGATATTATTATAGAAGTTGAAAAAGACCTGATTTCTCCAGGTGACGAATGTGTATTTGGAGGAGGAAAAACAATTAGAGATGGACTTGCTCAAGCATCAGGAATTACAAACGCTAACGGTGCACTCGATTATGTGATTACTAATGCTGTTGTTCTAGATCCTATTGTGGGAATAGTTAAAGGAGATATTGGGATAAAGGACGGTAAAATTGCAGGGATTGGCAAGGCAGGAAATCCATTAACCATGGACAACGTCACTTCAAACATGATAGTTTCTGCATGCACAGAGGCTACTGCGGGAGAACATACAATATGTACACCAGGACATTGGGATACCCATGTTCATATGATATCTCCACAACAATATACCGATGCAATTAGTAATGGCATTACTACCATGATTGGAGGAGGTACTGGACCAGCAGATGGGACATGTGCAACAACTTGTACTCCAGGTGTCTTTAATATGAGTAGAATGATGGAAAGTGTAGAGGATATTCCAATAAATTGGGGATTTCTTGGTAAAGGTAATGATTCTCATCCATCACTTGCAACACTCTTAGAACAGATTGATGCTGGAGCCTGCGGTCTAAAAGATCATGAGGATTGGGGAACTACTAATGCTGTTCTCGATGCATCACTTCGTGCTGTAGATGCCACTGATACACAGTTAGCAATTCATACCGACTCTATAAATGAGTGTGGATATGTTGAGGATACAATTAATGCAATAGATGGAAGGACATTGCATACATATCATACAGAAGGGGCGGGCGGAGGACATGCACCTGATATCATGAAAATAGCAGGAGAACAATTTGCTTTGCCTTCATCGACTAATCCTACTAGACCATATACTGTCAATACAATAGATGAACACTTGGACATGTTAATGTTCTGCCATCACTTAAATCCTGCAGTTCCTGAAGATGTTGCCTTTGCGGAATCTAGGATTCGAGCGGAAACAATTGCCGCAGAAGATGTTTTACACGACGAAGGTGTATTGAGTATGTATTCTTCTGATAGTCAAGCTATGGGTAGAATCGGCGAAGTAGTTATTCGTGCATGGCAAACTGCTGATAAAATGAAGAAGATGAAAGGAAAACTAGCTGAAGAGACAGGAGATAATGATAATTTAAGAGCAAAAAGGTACATTGCAAAAACCACTATCAATTGTGCAATTACCCATGGAGCTGCAGACGCTCTGGGTTCCCTAGAAGTGGGCAAATACGCGGATCTGGTAATGTATCCAACAGCATTCTTTGGTGCAAAACCAAAAATGATATTTAAAGGAGGTTTTATCGCATGGTCCATAATGGGAGACACTAATGCGTCTATACCTACTCCAGAACCAGTTTATTATAGACCAATGTTTGGAGCCTTAGGCAAAGCAGTAAAACGAACCTCATTGACTTTTACATCTAAAGCAGCAGTCAATCTTGGCGTAGGCCAAAAACTTGGATTAGAAAAAACACTCTATCCGGTGCATAATTGCAGAAATATTGGAAAAAATGATATGGTATGGAATAACAAGACACCCGAAATCACTATCGATCCAGAGACATATGAAGTTAAATTAGATGGAAAGATAGCAACTGTTGATCCTGCTACGGAACTATCTCTAGCACAAAGATACTTTATGGCATAGATAGAAAAAAATATCTGATTTTTCTTATTTTTTATTATTAAATATATACTCCTTCTGAAGATTATATCTTATGTCTAGTCCTAATCATGGAGTTTGGAGACCTATAGCTGAAAATGTAGAATTTAATGCTCTAGAATCAAATTCACAGGCAGTAATGGCAGTTGCAGAAACAGTAAGAACTACTTTGGGTCCAAAAGGTTTAGATAAACTCTTAATAGATCAAGCGATGAATAGGCACGTTTCAAATGATGGTGTAACCATTCTTCTCTCTCTAAAGGCAATTCATCCAGTTGCACGGATGATAGTCGAAATAGCAGAAAGGCAAGAGCAATTAGTAGGTGATGGGACCACCACGGCAGTAGTGATGGCATCAGAAATGATAAAAGAAGGGAAGAGGCTCATTAAAGAGCTAGGAGTTCATCCTACAAAAGTAGTTGAAGGAATAGATAATGGTGTAAAACATGCATGTAAAATTTTAGAAAAAGATGCCAAAACAATATCTCTTGAGGATAAAGAATTGGAACAAATTATAAAAACCTCTTTATCTTCAAAGTTAGATGGTATTAACTTATCAGAGTTAGTAATAAAATCAATCAGGACAGTAGGAAATAATTCCGTATATAACAATTTATTTGATTTTGATAAATCAATCAAAGTAATTAGAAAAACTAACGTATCTGATACGGTTTTCAATGGGATTGTTTTGGAAAGAAAACGTATGGATCAAGAAATGCCTATGCGAATACTAAAACCTAAAATAATGATAGTAAAACTTGATTTAAAACCGGTAAAAGAATCTTGGTTGAAAGAAAATAATCGTTATGAAGAAATCTTGAATATGGAAAATGATCGGCTACTAAAATCTAAAAAAATAGTGAATGAAATTATAGCCACAGGTGCCAATACTCTTCTAATAACTTCTCCTGAAGTAGATGAAGTTATAGAGAATCTTTTAGTTGCCAAAAACATCTTTGCAACGAGAATATCTTCCGAAGAAATAGAATTCCTATCCAGATATACTACCGCAAAACCTGTGAGGATGATAGAAGATCTCAAGAATGCTGATATCCTCGGATATGCTGATTCTATATATGAAGATGAAGATACTGGACTTATCTATATCGAAAACGGTTCAGGCAAAAATATAGTTACAATCATAGTTTCTGGAACCACCAAGGAAACTTCTCTTGAAAGATGGAGGTCTGTAATAGATGGTGTCAATGCCTCTGAAGCTGCCTTGAATAGAGGAATAGTTGCTGGAGGTGGTGCAGCAGAGATACATGTAATTGAAAAGTTAAAGAGTTTACGATTAAAGGGATTAGAACAAGTTGGGCTAGATGTTGTAGCATCAGCGCTAGAAAGTATAATGCGACAAATCCTTACAAATGCAGGATTCAATGGATTAGAAAAAGTAATGGCAGCTAAAGCATCAAAACCAAATATTGGAGTTGATATCGACACAGGGGATCTAGTGAATATGTTTGAAAAGGGAATTCTTGATCCTCTATTGGTTAAATTAATGGCTCTTGAGGCAGCTGGCGAAATTTCTAAATCAGTTTTAAGGATCGATAGAAACTTAGCTGCAGAAGATCTTAGTCAGCAAAGTTTATCGGAAATAAAGAGATAAGTTGATGTGCTATGCAAATTCGTCATTGTGTTGAAGAAAATAATGTGGGCGAAAATTTGATTATCAAAAATCCAAAAGAAATTAGACATATAATAGCAGAGGAAGGTAAAATAAAACAAATGTCAGGATTTATTGATCCTAAATCACACCTTAATCTTGACTATACTTTACATCGAGTAACCACATGCATAATAGCAAAAAAATTTGAGATAGGATCGGAATTGCTTTTTACCAGCTCTGGATTTATCTTTGCAATGGTAACGAAATCTCATTTTGAACATTATGGGTACATAGATTACACAAAAAATCTTACATCTATGATAGATAAAGTCAATGAATTAAGAAACTCAAAATCCATTAATATAAGTAATCTGAAAAAATGTGATGGAGATAATCGAAAATAACATGATAACTGTCAATCAAATTTTAGGTAATATCAATACAGATTCTAATCTTAGGAAAAAATATGAATATATGTTAAAAAATGACCTTTGCGAAAAAGTAGTAATAACTAGAATGGAATCGGAAAAATTAAGAATGAGAAAAAGTACAAATAAGAAAACTGATGTGGCTTTTATATTTAAACATAATCCTACTTTAAGAAATGATGATGTAATATTTATGGATGACAACAAAATGATAATGGTGACACTTGAATCAGAGTCTGTAGCTATAATCACCTTCAAAAGTTATAAAGATAACGAAAATATTTTTCCACTATCTGTTAAGATTGGACATAGTCTTGGTAACTTACATAGACCTATAAAGGTAACGACAAATCAAGTAATTTTTCCATTACAAGCTGAAACAGAACTGGAAATGCTAAAAAAGATGTTCTCATCATATGATAAATTCCTTGATATTAAAAGTGGTAACATGATCTTTGAACCAGATGAGGGATCAAATATTCATGAGCACTAGATTTAGTAATACAATTGACATTCCTGATGGTAAGAATAAGAATAATAATATAAAATATGATGCTTCGGATGATACTCTCGTACCTGAAGGATCTCTCGTAGAGGAAGTCAGTATGCTTCAGCTAGGAGATTCATTCTTTCCTACTGGAATGTATACCACATCGAGTGGTTTAGAAACATTGTTTTATGATAGAAGAATCAAAACTAAGCAAGAAGTCATAGATTTCATAAAAGTTTGTTTACAATTTCAAATAGGACCTGCGGATTGTGCAGCTCTTTCAAATGCGTATGACTTTGCTAAACAAGAAAATATAACTAAAATAATAGAGATAGACCATATTCTATTCGCAATGAAATTAATAAAAGAGATTCGAGACGCTTCAACAAGGTCAGGCAGACAGCTTTTAAATTGTTTATCGAGCTTTGTCTCAAATAATACTTTAATTTCTTATTATCAATCAATAAAAAACAAGACTGCAAGTGGTATATATCCTGTTGCACTTGCACTAGCAGCAAATAGTTTAAATATCAAAAAAGAACGTGCATGTTTAATTTTATTATATGGATTTACAGTTAGTATTACAGGTGCTGCCCTTAGACTTGGAATGTTACAGCATATTGAAGGACAACAGGTTATTCACGAGCTAAAACCAATGATAACAACGGTTATACACAATAATATAAAGAGACATTTCTCCCATTTATGGCAGTTCAGTCCAGGCATCGATCTTGTTCAAATGAAACACGAAAGAATGGATTCAAAAATGTTTATTACATAAAATATCATTCATTACCTTGCGATGACATTTAAAAGAATTCCCAGAATCGGTATTGGTGGCCCGGTAGGTTCAGGTAAGACAATGTTGATAGAACAATTTGTTCCTTTATTAAGTCAAATAGGTTATAGGACTGCTATTATTTCTAATGATGTAGTATCAAAAGAAGATGCTGATAGAATGAGAAGGAATTTGGCATCAGAAAGAGGGCTTATGCCTGAAAGTCTCGTAATTGGATTAGCTACAGGTGGATGTCCACATACTGCAGTGAGAGAAGATCCTTCAATGAATCTCTCAGTGGTTGAAGATATTGAATCAGCTCATAATCAAGAGTTAGATTTAATAATTATTGAAAGTGGTGGAGACAATATTACTACCACCTTCAGTCCTGCACTTGCTGATTATTTTATCTATATTATTGATGTTGCTGGTGGTGATAAATATCCACGAAAACGTGGTCTTGGCATAGAAAATTGTGATCTATTAGTAATTAATAAAATTGATCTAGCACCGCATGTGGGGGCAGACCTCAAGATAATGGAAAGAGATGCCAAATTAATTAGAAAGGATAAACCTTTTGTTTTTGTAAACTGTAAAACGGGAGATGGAATTAAAGAAGTAGCAGATAATATTGTGAAAGATGTTTTATTTGACATACCACCAAAAATTACAAAAAACTGAATAATTAACGTGAAAAATTTAGAATATTTTATTCCAGACGATATTCCTCAAGAGGTATTGTATTATGACTCAGAGCTTAGTCAACTAGGTGTAGGAAAAGCAGGAAAATTAGGGGCTCTAGTTTTACTTTTAGAAAAAAACGCCAAAGTAAACAAGACCGTTATCAAGGAACAATTCTCAAAAGTACCTTTATTTACTCAAAGAGCTTTGTATCTTGAGGAAAGTCTTCCATCTATGGCCTATCTATATATCATCTCTCCATCTGGTGGCGTGTTACAAGGGGATAGATATAGAATTGATATTAAGCTAGCTCAAAACGCAATTGCTCATATAACTACTCAAGGGGCTACTCGACTCTATAGGATGGATAAAAATTTTGCAACACAAATCTTGAATATATCATTAGACAGTAATTGTTATCTTGAATATGTTCCTGATCAAATAATACCTTATAGAGACTCGCGATTCTATCAATCTGTGAATCTTCATGTTCCTGATGATGCAACTTTGATATATTCTGAAACTATAGTTCCAGGTAGAATGGCTATGGGTGAATATTTTGACTATGATGTATGTTATTTAAAGACTATAGCCAAAAACCAATCGGGGAAATTAAAGCTTGTTGACACAGCTTTATTAGAACCAAAAAAAAATCAATTAAAAAGATTAGGAATTCTCGAAGAATTTAATATGTTATCAAATATGTACTTGTTAATTCCATCAAAATATGTAAATATTCTAAACGAAAAAATCAGTGAAAACATACAAAAATATGATAAAGTAATAGCACGATGTTCAATACTACCCAATGATTCTGGATTAGTAGTGCGGATACTAGGTAACATGATGGACAATATAAAAGAAGTTACTCATACTATACTTAGAATCTGTAGGTATGAAATTCTTGGAGCTGGATTCAGCGGTATTAGGAAGAATTAGAATTTTATTTATTTATTCAAGAAATTTATAATTGTATATCTTTTAATTCTTATTTTGTTAATTATCGTGATATTGTCCAGAATTCTATAATTTTCAGTCTATGATTTAAATTATCTTTATGAATCTCGGCATCTATTTTGGTATCAAAAACTCTATCACAATCAAGACACCATGATGTTTGTTTCCTTCTACTTTTATCTAATGCATTCAAACGATGAAATACTGACATAATGTCAAATAAATGATTTGTTATTTAAAAGTTGGAAAACATCACTTTTTTTAATAAATCAAGGACATATTTTTATTAAATTCCTATTAAAGTATCTGCAATATTTAACAAAATTGCAAATTTTACAGTTCGTTACAGTTCATAACTTTGACTATATTATTGCTAAAGATAATTTTATTTATAGAAGAACAATTTGATATCTTTGATATTAATATATTTATAATATTGGAGACATTGACATATTTATATTTGCAAAATCCATTTAAGAATCTAAAAAAGACTCCGAGTGAATCAAAAGCAGAAACAACACTCATGATGTTACCCTCCGATGCCAATCCGAAAGGAAATGTTTTTGGAGGTGTTATATTAAAGCATGTAGATCTTATAGCTGGTATAGTTGCAAAACGACATGCTAATCAATCCAATGTCGTTACTGCAAGTATTGATAGGATGACTTTTATTAGACCAATATTTATTGGCAATTCTTTAATTCTAGAAGCGAGATTAAATTACGTTAAACGTTCTTCGATGGAAATTGAAGTCAATATTTTTGCAGAAGATCTTGATTATAATTTAAGAATTCATGCAGGAAGAGCATATGTTACTAGTGTTTCCATAGATAAATATGGGAAATCTATGGAAGTTCCCCAGCTTTTATTAGAAACAGAAGATGATAAGAAACGATTTAAAGAAGGAGAGGCACGAATGATATCACGTCTGAAAGAAGCAGGAAAACTTTAAGTTTAATTCTATGATCTATTAGTTTTATGCTTTTCTGTTAATAAGTAAGTTTGAGATGAGTTCAATAAATTAATTAAAATATAAATGAATCATATATTATATTTCATGAATTTTTGAATTGATATAAATATGATTAAATAATATTGTGTATACTATAAGAACATGAACAAATTTTTTTTAATAGGAATTATTGTCTTATTTGGGTCCATCCTTACGATCTCCGGAATAAATATGTACGAACTAGTCTATGCTCAAGGCAATTCTATCTTTACAGCAACACTTTCAGGAAAAGAAGTAGTACCACCTGTTGAAACAGGCGGAAACGGAATGGCAAATTTTGAAGTTTCTGATAATTCCATATCATATCAATTAAATGTTTTAAATGCAGGGAAAATTACTTCTGTTGAGATTCATAAAGGTGCAGCTGGAACAAATGGTGAAGCCATAGCGATCGTGTTTAAGCCTAAAGCTAGTAGTGGAAATCTACTAGGTGATCTACCAAAAATAGGTGATCTGCCAAAAATAGGTGATCTGCCAAAAATAGGTGATCTGCCAAAGTTTTCAGATATTTCTTCCACAACACAAAAATCTAGCTCATTCTCTGCTAGTGGAAATATTAATGAGTCATCTTTGACTGGACCTATGAAAGGTAAAACAATTTCAGATCTAATAGCAGCGTTGCAAAGTGGCGAAACATATGTAGTTGTTCATACCGAAGATCACCCAAAGGGTGAACTCAGAGGACAAATAACAGAAAATACAAGTTAATTAAAAGACCCACAAAAGTCTAATAATAATTTTAGACAAGTGGTTCTAGAAAAACACGAGTTTGATATAAATCTAAGCATTATTTCCTTTGATATCCTAATAAGAAAAAGTGCATAACTATATCTGTATTCTAACATAACTTTTTTCATCTATTATTTTATTATATTTTGCAATATCTTATCAGGTCTGTAAAAATTACTCCTTGAATATTTCAGATCTTTATATGTAGAGTAATAATTAAAAAGGGATATTGTATTTTCGTGGTCTTAAGTATTTATATACTGAATCTAATTAGGGGCTCTACCTATTAGAAAATATTCAATTATACTGTAATCTTTATTCGCATCAAGAAAACTTTGAAGAGCAATAGATCTGTGCTATCACCAATCAAGATACATTTGCAAATTTTTTGTTGTCCTTTTGCTAAAAGATCAATAAATGAAACACTGCTAAATTTTTTATTATGTGAATAATTGTTGGTATACAGATAGACAAATAGACGCGACTACTTTTTCTATATATTGAATTCAGAGTTATTTGGATATATTACATCTGAATTCTTATTAGTTTACAGGTTAGCGAAGTATAACTTAACTTTCTACTGAATCCTAGGTATTTAGTTTTTGAAAATGGGTGTTAAAGGTTATTCTCTAACACCCACAAGGACGACATGCTCAAGAAGATGTAAGGTACATAATGACAAGAGAAGGTAGAATAAAAGACTGTTGATTTTTCATGGTTAAATATGGCTAGTATTCTTACAACATTTAGTAGAATGTAGACGGTTTCCTGTTGTTCAAACCAAACATTCTATTCATATTAAAGAAATAAAAATATTAGATTATCTATACTACACATTAATTAAGCATAAATTATTTGACGGACTTATTGACGAAAATGACGTAATATTTGACAACTCTAACCTACTATCTGACGAATTTCTTTTTTTATAGTTCAGAAGCATAAAATAGAGTATGGAATCCCTTCCAAGACATCTAGAATTAACTGTAATACGCTCTTGGCTAAAAGGAAAAAGTAGAGATGAAATAGCTTTAGAATTTGGTAAAAGCCAAGGTACAATTTCGAATATAATTTCAACATTGAGAAATAGCATGACTAGATATGATTTTGATTCAATGAGATAGTTAGCTAAAGAATTGAGAAGAGCAGAACTTACAGTTGACAACCGTGCTGTTGGATTCAGAACCCATAACATTATTACGAAATTAAAGATTCCAGAAAATGAGATTGAAAGGTTCCTAACTAGTGCTTTTGAATTTGGCAAAAAATTAGGAGTCGATCAAAATATGATGCGAGAAATACTAATAGAAAGTGCCAATATGTCAATTCAAGTGCCTACTGAAATACCAACTTATTTTCATAAACAACGAGAAGAAATTCAACAATTGCACAAGAAAAAGAAAAGAGTTGGAAGAAGAAATACAAAGTTTAAATAAACAAAAACTAGCGATAGAAGAAAAGTTAAACAATTCTTACAAAATTTCAAACGTGACGGAAGAATCTTCAAGATTTTATACATGTCAAAAAAGAGCTGGAATTTCATGGTATATCTATGCGAGACCAAGCAAAATTTCTTAAATGTGTAGTAGGTATCAAAAAGCTCTGCGATTATAATCCATTTGAAGTAGTCGAAAAATTTGTTAATATAAGGGAAGCTGAGGATGGATTGAACTATACTCTGTTAAGGGAAAATGACTTGGAAACTAAGATAAAAATATTAAAGAAAACAGAATTGGATTATGAAGATAGATTAAACCTAAATTTTATCAAATTAAAGAATTTAGAAGAACTAGAAAATATGGGATTTAGTATCAGAGATCTTAAAAAATTAAAGAGCGCTTTAACTGAATTATCTATGGAACATAAATTAGATTTTGAGCAAGTGAAAAATCAATGGTTCGATGATTTGAATAACTATGAATCTAAACTTTCGTTAGGAATAGAAAACAAACATTTATTGAATCAAATAATTTATCATAAAAACATAATCCAAAAACAGAGAGCTATTGCATGTTCTCAAATATTAATTGGGCCATATATGAAAAATCTATTGTCATACGGAATAACAAAATTGGATGTATTAAAAATAAAAACTTTAGTTGACATATTATTAATGACTAAAGACGAAGATATTAATAATCAAAAAGAATTACAAACAGTAACAAAAGACTTATCAACATATAGTAATTTAAGATCAGCAATAAAATTAATGTCGGAAAAGCTCATGGCGATACTTTACCTAATTTTACAAAATAGGTTTTTATTTACTCCTATACAAAAAAATAAACTTAATAAATTTAATCCAATTAACGATTCTAAAAATTTTGACTAATAGAGGATATATTGTTATACTGGGAAGCATCATCATTTAAAATCATTATCGTTTTTTATGATTTTAATTTCATTATACAAAATCACATAATTGATATACAAGCCCAATAGATTTAGCTCAGTTTTTTTAGTATTAGAGATGAATACTATCATAGATTTCAGATTTATAATAAAATGAAACTTTATTCATAATTGATCACATAAACAAAATATACAATTTAGCTAAAGGTTTATATTGTTTCATATTGAAACTTCCTACTTAAATTGTCTGGATTATCATTATATATTTATATTGAAAGTACCCAGTTAGTTATTTATGATTAGCTATTAAAATTTTCAAGAGTATTTAAAGTATAGACTAGTATCATAATTTTCACTCAATCTTTTCAAATAACATGTCATGTATCCTACAGATTTAAACTTTATAATCAGCCTATGATTATTTCTAGTAACTTATCTTATTTATAATATGATTCTACTCTGTCTGTTGATTTATTATGTTAAATGTGCCTTTAACTATCAAATAATTAAAATCTTTCACGATTCTTGTATTATTTGTATGGCGAAACTTTTGCTTTTCTTTTATTGGAATTAAGTTCTCATAAAATATATTATTTGCTACATTAATTTTAATAAGGTTATATTTTATGATTATATTCTTATCAAGTTTATTGTTTTAAATCTTATATACTGACACTAATCAATACCTTTGAAAATACTTTATACTATTTCATAATAAAAAAATTCTGTTTGATTTATAAAAACAAGTTATTATAAATAAAGGAATGGTTTATTTCAAGTAATGAAGTTCAACGTTGTTTTTTTTCTAAGTATAATGATAACAATGATATTTTGCTTGATAGAACTGACAGATTCAAATGTAAAGACCTTTGCGATCGATGACTCTGATTCATTTTCAAACTATACCAATTCAAAATTTAATTTTTCCATACAATATCCCTCAACTTGGAATCTTACCGAGACCAAATTGCATCCAGAATTGGAGAATACTTCCAGTACTATAGAGATTACGTCTCCTTTCGAAGGGCCTAAAGATTTACTGCAAGAAAAATTTCTCATAAACATAAACAAATTGGAGGAGAATCTTACCTTCAATGCCTATGTTGATTATGCTCTAAATGAATTCAAAAATGAATATAGAGATTTTAAACTAATTTCCAATAATTCAACCATGACCGATAACCATAATGGGCGAAAATTATCATACTCGTATATTGCAGGAATAGAGCCATTAAGTATCAAATTGATAATGAATCACAACATAATTTCAGACGGAAACAAAGTTTATGTTCTTACTTTTGGTACTCCTCCTGACAAATACTACGAGTATTTAAGTATTGTTCAGAAAATGGTAAATTCTTTTAAAATTTTAGAGAAGTAAAAAATAAAAAAATGAATTTTGTTTATTTATTTTTTTCTCATTAATTTTCATTTCTTTTATTTTTACTAGATTTTTCTACTATTCTTTTCCTTTTATTCTCCTATTCCTTCTCAGCTTCTCTTCTCTTCTCTTCTCCTTTTTCTTTAAAAGGTAGGAGTGATTTCCAAATATTGTCTAACCAGGATTTACTCATTCGTTCTGTTATATCTGTTGATTCACGATAAAGAAAATTCATCTTTTCTATGCGTACCGCTAATTCTTTATACAGACTTCCCATCTCCTTTGTGATTTCTGCTGATTCACGATAAACCTGATTCATCCGTTGAGTGTCCTGAATAAACTGATTATACATAGAAATAAAATTTGAAACATAATTTTGCCAGAAATGCATTCCAAGACCAAAAGGGTCGTTTTTCTCAA
>JANWKP010000341.1 GCA_025451315.1 Nitrososphaerales archaeon
GAAAAATATGAATATCAAGCCAAATTTTTTAGATTATATTAACTATAGGATCTTGGATGTTTTGAGTAAAAATTCCTCATTACCATTTGTAGAATTGGCTAAACAAATTGGGATTTCGGATGCAACTATCCATACCAGAGTCAAAAAACTATTGACCTCGGGTGTTATAAAAAAATTTACTATTTTTGTAGATAATGATTTGCTTGGATACGACCATCTAGCATTTATAAATTTGAAAATTGAAAGAGGAAGAACCGAGGAAACGACTAACAATCTTATGAAAATCGAAGAAATATTAGAAATACATGAAATTTACGACAAATTTGATTTGCTAATTAAAATTCGAACAAAAAATTTGGACAATTTGAGAGATATAATTGTGAATAAAATATTATCGATTAATCATATAAAGGAGACAGAATTAATGACAGTTTTAAGAACTAGAAAAGAAGAACAGATGATCTCATTACAAAAAGAAATGAGTGAAAAAACCGAAGAATTCTTTTAATATTTAAAATTAGTTTCTTTGTTTTTCTTTTTTTGAGGACTGCCACCAGTCCAAATAATCATCATGTGTTCTTTGTTTAGAATCTGAAGAACTAATTTCTGATTTATCTTTTAATTCCTCAATTTTGTCTCTGGAAGCATAAAGGCCACAACTTTTGCAAGTAAAATTTTTTGTAGACGTATCCATTTTTAAATCTCCACCGCATTCAGGACAAAATTTAACCAAATTCATTATTTAATATAGATAAACCCTATAAAAGCATTATGAGAAGATACTTTACAACGCTTTTTAGTCATTCATTGTTATATAACTAGAAAACTAAAGATTCATAGACATGAAGTTACATTATATTTCTATTTTGTTTTCAAACGAATATATATTATTTATGTAGTATCATATTAAAAATCTCGGGATAAAATTGAAATCACTAGATAAACTTATTTTGAAAGCATTATACATAAATAATTTAGATCCATCAATATCTTTTTCCCATTATTTGCAGGAGAAATATCAATTAGAGAAATCTTTTTTTGAATCAAGAATAACTCGGCTGATAGAATTAGGATTAATAGGAAAAACTAATTCTGAACAATATAAATTAAATCCATTAGGAAGAGAGACGATGAAGGTAGTTCTTGTCGGAGGTGTTTTTGATATACTACATCCCGGTCACATATTTACTCTCAAAGCAGCAAGAATGCTTGGCGATGTTTTAATAGTAATTATCGCAACACAATCTACTGCCACTAAAATAAAAAAAAATAGAGTAATATTTCATAATGAAAACTTGAGAAGAGAAATGGTTTCATCATTAAATTTTGTAGATTTTGCACTAATTGGAAAAGAAGGAACACTATTTGATACAGTTGAACATGTAAAACCTGACATTATAGCATTAGGGTATGATCAATCGCATACAGAGAAATTTATTTCAGAAAACTGCAAGAAAAGAAATATTAATGTTAGAATATTGAGATTAAATACCCCAATTCCAAATATGAAAAGTTCTGAATTAAAACGAGATTTAGGAGATTTATTTTATCAAATATAATATTAATTCGTTAGATAGGATAATTAGTATTAACTTTTAATTTGATATAATCACCATTATTCAAAGAAAACTGTTCTTTGATGGAAAATGGAGCTATTATCTCGATTATAGAGTCATCATAATGAGTTCGTTCCAATATCAAAATCGAGGAATTAATATTAACACTATCATTTATACAAGCAGGGTAACACTTTACCCATCCAAAAGTTCGAGATTGATCACTAAATCCTTCAATATTTATTGACGGATATTTCAACATCTCCTTTTTAGCCTCTACATACAAAGAAGAATTTAGTTTTATATTTAGAGTTCCAGGATAAGGTTCATAACCTAATTTTTCTTTAAACTGTTGTTTATATCCCTTTAACGACATGTAATAGGCGCCTTCTCCCATTCCAGTTACAATATGACCCTCAAAATCAATAATATGTTTAAAAGACTCTATAGCAGTCTTTAGAAATAAAAACAGATCATATACTTTTTGATACCCTTTTTCTGTAACCTTTATAGTATATTTTTTACTTTTTTTATTTCTTTTTATATATCCAAAAAATTCAAGATCAAGTAATTCTTTTGAAGCTAATTGTTGGGATCGTTTTATTTTTTTTGCGATCTCACCAGTAGTTAACTCAACAAAATTATTCTTTGCCCCGCACAATAACAATTCTGAAAGAATTACTACATGTTGAAAGGTAATATCATTCATAAAATTATTTAGTAATCTATTTATTGTAATCCCATTTCACTGAATGTACCTACCTTAATCGATGAACTACGTTTTAAATCCGCTAATCTATGACCTATTATCTGTTCTATACCAGCTTTATCAGAGGCATCAATCAATCTTTGGGTTACTATTCCATCTAGAACCAAAATTTTACCTCCAGACGAATCTGAAAGTTTTTTAACTATCTCCGAAACTGGAACTTTCATAATAGTATTCATTGAACCATCCAAAATAATTGCTTCTAAGGTTTCATTGATTTGAGAATATATGTTTCTAATAACTGACTTGGATTCATTATTAGTTTGTAATCCGTTCTCTTCTTTAGTAATTGGATATGTTTCCAAATGATTGAACTGGGGTTGTGTCTGTTGAAAAGAATTTTTTTCTCTGTCATTTTTAACATATTTTTTATGATTTTGTAATACAGATTGTTGTTTTTTAATAGACGAGAATGATTCTTCTTTCGAATCTTCCAGTGCATTATTTAATATCTCCGTTATTTCTAAAGGTGTACATTCTTCAACCTCTCTTCCAGCTGGTGCTCTGAATACTTTGTCGATTTTAACCAAGCCATGTAGTTCTTTTAAAATTAAATCACCTGCTCTATCACCATCTAAGAAAGCTATAACTTTTTTTCCTTCAGTTAGATGAGTAATACTTTCATCAATCTTAGCACCTTCAATAGCTATCGAATTATCGAATCCTGCTCGCAACAGATTGATGACATCAGCTCTGCCCTCCACTAAAATAACCCAATCAGCATTGAATACTCCTGTCCCACATGCAAGTTGTCCTTTTCCGAATGTAGTAAGTTTTCCGGGTTTACTTGCATCATATACATCCTTGAGCATTTCTTCACCTTCGCTAATAGTTTTAGTAGCCCATTCTTGAACAATTTTTTTTGCTCTATCTACTATAACTTTTTTCTTTATGGCCCGAATATCATCAATGCCTGACAACTCGAACCTGGCTTGAAATGGGCCCACTTTATCTATACTTTCTATTGCCGCTGCTATAAGAGCAGCAGTAGAAATATCAGTGCTCATAGGAATAAGAGCATCACCCTTTGCTACATTAGACTTCGTGTCTACATTGACTTCTATTCGACCAACTTTAGAGACCTTTTGTAATTCATTCAAATTCATTTCAGGACCTAAGAGTCCCTCAGTTTGGCCAAAAATAGCACCTATTATATCCGCTTTTTCTACGAGTCCATCTACGTCGAAACTTAATTTAACGTGATATTTTACTATACCAGTATTAGGCAATTCCATAACCTCATGTTTATCGTAAAGTAAAACTATGGGTGATTGGCACGAATATAAGTGCTTTGACAAATATCCAAATCAAATAATTCTTAAATTTGTATTTCTTTTAAAATGATTTAAATACATATTTCCACGCTTGAATAATTTATAAATACATAATTAATAAATAAATTATCTTTTTATCTATTATATATAATGGGAATTGGCGGGTCAGAATGGATAATAATTGGTTTAATTTCTATCTTTTTACTTTTTGGTTCAAAAAAATTACCAGATATGACAAGAAATATAGGCAAAGCAATTGGAGAATATAATAATACCAAACAATCCCTTCTTAAGGAGGTAAATAAAGTTAAAGTCAATAACTTTTCAGTTGATGATCATGATAATGAAAAAAATTTGTATTTTGGAAAGATAATACATGGACCTGTATTAACAGAAAGAGAAAAACTAGAAAAAATAGCTATGTCACTCAACATTGAATATTGGGACAAGTCCGACGAACAACTCCGTTTAATTATCTTAAAAAAGATGAAAAATGATAATTAATAGAGATATATTTATTATCTAAGATTAAACAACACATTATGAATAAAATATATGTCATCATCTAATTTTAATGAAAAAATAAACCCATATGAAGTAGCACTACAACAACTACAAGAAGCATCAAAAATTCTAAATTTAGACAATGGAATGTTTGAGATATTATCCAAACCTAAAAGAATTCTAACTGTTTCCATTCCAACAAGAATGGATGACGGGTCGATAAAGGTGTTTACGGGATTTAGATCCCAACATAATGATGCAAGGGGACCTCATAAAGGAGGTATAAGATATCATCCTGATGTTACACTAGACGAAGTTAAGGCTTTATCAATGTGGATGACCTGGAAATGTGCAATAGCAAATATTCCTTATGGTGGTGGAAAAGGGGGAATAATTTGTAATCCAAAACAGATGTCAGAAAATGAATTAGAAAGGATGACTAGAAGATTTGCATATCTTATATCTGATATAATCGGTCCTTATAGAGATATTCCTGCACCGGATGTATATACAGGAGGGAAAGAGATGGCATGGATTATGGATACTTATTCAACTTTAAAGGGAAATTATGTTCAACCAGAAGTAATAACTGGAAAACCAATCGCAATCGGTGGTTCATTAGGCAGGAATGAGGCAACTGGTAGAGGTTTGGCATATACTGTTAGAGAAGCTGCAAAAAAAAGAGGTATAGATATGAAACAAGCTACAGTTGTAGTACAAGGCTTTGGAAATGCAGGACAGTTTTCTTCCAAACTGGTTGAAGAGCAAGGTGCAAAGATAATAGCAGCTTCAGACTCTCAAGGAGCGATAATTAATACAAATGGAATATCTATGGATGCCCTAATGAAATTTAAAAAAGAAACAGGGAGCATAGTAGGATTTGGGAATGCAAAATCAATTACTAATGATGAACTTTTAGAAACTGAATGTACTATTCTCATTCCAGCAGCGTTAGAAAATCAAATTACTAATCATAATGCAGATAAAATAAAAACACAGATCATAGCAGAAGCAGCTAACGGACCTACAACTCCTGAGGCAGATGAAATTTTGTATAAAAAAGATATTCTAGTGATACCTGACGTGCTTGCTAATGGAGGAGGTGTAACTGTTTCTTATTTTGAATGGTTACAGAATTTAAGAAGAGATTACTGGACAGAAGAAGAAGTTAATAATAGATTAGATATAAACATCACAAAATCATTCTATGATGTTTATGATACCCATACAAAATATAATGTACACATGAGAAAGGCCGCTACATTACTTGCAGTACAGAGGGTTGTTGAAGCAATTAATATCAGAGGGTTATGGCCCTAATGACATCATATTTTTAGTTTTTCTAACTACTAAATAACTTTACATGAGCTAAATATAATATACATTATAATTAAAAAAAAGATTTTACTCAGTAGAGAATGAATGACCACATGAGCAGCTTTTGGTTACATTGGGGTTATTAATTTTGAATCCAGAGCCCATGAGGCTATCAATATAATCAATATTCGCTCCCTTCAAATATCTTTGACTGTAATTATCTACCAAAATTTTGACTCCATTTTGTTCGATAACAAGATCATCTTCTTCAGAACTTTCTTCAAAACCCATACCATAAGATAATCCAGAACAGCCTCCACCAGTGACATATACACGCAAAAATAAACTATCTTTACCTTCTTGTTTCATAAATTCACTAACTTTTTCTGCAGCTTTTGGAGTAACAGTTACTATTTGTGATTGTTGTGTACTTTCCATAATCTAATTATGTTTGAAAAGAATATAAGTTTTCCCTGTTTGAAGGGACATCAAGACTTCTTGTTTCTAAGCTCAGACCATTTTGCAAGTACACTAGCTGCTGTAACCCATGATATTACTGAATGATATACTGGTACCATTTTTTCTTCTAATCTTCTTGAGATATCAATGGTAAATGGGCCTCCTAAAGCACCTACTATAATTGGTTTTTTCTTTTGTTTTTGAAAATCTCCTAATATATCCACAATAGTTTCTTCAAGAGGGTCATCCTGAAAAACAAACCAGGGCATTATAATATCAATATTAGGATCATCCATAAATGTTTGAATAGCAATTTTATAATCATCAGCATTGGCAGACCCAGTTACATCAAGAGGATTGCCGAGAACATAGGTTGCAGGATAATGTTCAGCAAACTTTCGTTTAGTGTCTTCGCTTAATTCAGCAATTTTTAATCCTAATCTCTGAAAGTGATCTATTGCAGCAATTATTGGTCCTGCACCATTAGTAACTAAAGCCACTTTATTTCCTTGAGGAATAGGTTGCCAAGTTAAAGCTTTCAATGATCCGGTTAATTCTTCGTAACTATCTACAGATATAATACCTGCTTGATCAAATGCTCCTTTTACAACAGAATAAGATCCGCCCAATGATCCAGTGTGAGATGCTGCTTGTTTAGCTCCTCTCTGGGTTCTTCCATTTTTAAAAACTACTATAGGTTTCTTTTTTTCATTTATAACTCTCTTGGCAGTATTCATAAACTTTCTACCATTACCGAGACCTTCAACATAGAGACCAATTACATTTGTGTTTGGATCTTCTGATAAATACCAAATCATATCTGCTTCATCAACATCAGAACGATTACCATAAGAAATCATTTTGCTCATCCCGAAAGAGTCTGAAGTTTCCATAAAAGCAATTCCAATAGTTCCACTTTGAGATAAGAAAGCAACATCTCCTTTTTTAGGCCTAACCATCCTATCATGTCCTTGAAAAGCACAATCTAATCGATTTTCACCATTAAACATTCCTATACAATTTGGTCCGATAATTCTAACTTTCAATTTAGAAGATAATTCTTTAACTTTTTGTTCTATTTCTGCTCTTTCTCCACCCAATTCTTTTCCACCTCCAGAAATGATTACCATATTATGTATTCCTTTCTTTCCACATGTTTCCAATATACTAGGCACAAATTTTAAATCAACTGTGACTATTACTAGATCTACATTTTCACTGATCTCATCTAAATTTTTATAAGCCTTTAACCCTAGGATTTCATCATAACCCTTCGCGTTTACAGGATATATTTTCCCTTTATAGTCGTATTTAGACAAACTTTTTAACACGGAATTGCCTATTTTACCTTCTTCAGGCGATGCTCCTATTAACGCTATAGAATTCGTATTAAAGAACGTATTCATATAACTAGAATCAGGTGTTGAATTAGATATGATATTTTCATCGGGAATTGGTTTCAGAAGAATTTTTGCATCAACAACATAATAATTATTTGGATAAACTATAATAGGATTAAAATCTATACTATCAATATATTTAGCCATATCAATTCCCAAATTCCCTATCTTGAGAATTGCATCACAAAGCATTTCTAGATTTACTGGCTCGGCTCCTCTAAATCCTTTTAAGATTTCTTTAGCTTTTAGATCATTAATCATATCTAAAACATCTGCTTTAGTGATTGGAAGAACTCTAAAGGAAACATCTTTAAATATTTCTGTATAAATCCCGCCCAAACCAAGCATCATGATTGGACCAAATTGAGGGTCGTTTTGTAAGCCAACTATTAACTCTATACCCTTGGGAACCATCTTTTCTAACAGAACTCCTTTAACTTTATAGTCTTTAGACAAGCGGGTATACATATCTAGAAATGTTTCTTTAACTTCGTTTTCATTTTGTAATCCAACTTTTACTCCTTGAACATCTGTCTTATGTAGTATCTGATCCGATACTATTTTTGCAACAAGTGGAAAACCAATTTCCTTTGCTTTGGATACAGCTTCTAAATCGGTATTTACGATGGAATATTCTGGTACTCTTATTCCATATATTGATAATATTGTTTTTGCATCCTCTTCAGTAATCACCTTATCTCCTTTTTGAGTAACATTATTTATTATATTTAGGACTTTTTCACTGTCTTTCATATCATATGGAGAAAAAGTTAGTATTGTTTCTAATTAACTTTACTTTTATTGAATATTATTTGCATACTTATTAAATCGATTAAAGTTTGTTATCTAAGTTCTTTAATGATTCAATTAGGATAGATCGTCGAGATTCTTCTGTTATCAATTCCCTAGTATTTTCGATTAAGATTTTACATATATCCAATTTCTTTCGGATCCCGCTTACTATGTTATCATATATAGAAAATGGATAAATATTGCTGTAAATTTCTTGCATGACTCCAAAAAGGGATTCTGCTTGCTCATACCTGCCGAGTCTAACCATATCATAAACCATTCTCTTTATCTCACCTATACAATCTAAAATTCCAAACAGGTATGCTTGGCTAGAAACGCCAATTTCATCCAATCCAGGTAGAGTTTCATTTTTTACTATACTCATCAAAAGAATAGATTCTACTAGTTCTTGTTCTGACATGGACAGATATCGTAAAAGATCTCCCTGAGCTAGTGTTTTAAGAGATGAATACAAATCTTTTGCTTTGTCTAATTTTAATTGACTTTCTTGTATATGACCTTGATGAAGTGATATGATAGACTGACTGCACAAAATAACAACACCTCGCGATTCTTTTATTAAATGTTCTCTCCTATTTTCTATTGATTGTAATTCATTGTTTATAGATTGAAGTGAAATCTTAATTTTCTCAGATACCATATAATTGTTGATTAATATTCATAATATAGAGTTTTAATAAACAGTATCAAAATGAAATAGACTATTTAAAACCAACAATTAATAAAAGTTTGAATATTGAATAGAAAAATACTTGGGAAATATACGTAGAAGTAGAGGATATAGTTTTGAATATTCTATTGTAAATAGAATTAATAATCGTAATTGGATAGCGAAAAGGCTTGGAGGTTCCAGCGTTGGTCTTCCAGATATAATAGCTGTAAATAATAATAAAGCTATTTTGTTAGTTATTGAAGCTAAATCAGGCACAGGAGAATCATTGTATGTCCCAAGTGATCAAATAGAGAGATGTTTTTCTATTGTTAAAATGTTTAGATATTATAATTATAAATACGTAATTTTAGCATTTAAGTTTCTTAGAAAAAAGAGAATAAAAGTAAATAATGAATTATCTTATGAAAAAAGAAAACTTGTAGAACATTATAAAATTATTGAGCCAATATGGAAAAAAGGAAAAACTCCGCAAATAAAATGTAATTATAATGGCAGAACATTTTTAATTACTAGTAATGGATCGATAGAAATCAATTTTTCTGATTATAAGATGCATTTTCAAAAAAAATAGAAGGCATCAAATTAAATACAAATACATCTCCATAAATATCAAAAATGAATCGTACCAAAGTAAAGAATGAGAAAAACAAAAAAACTAGTAAAAAGATGTCAGAGACTGCTATTTCATCACATCAAATGTATGAAATTGAAAATATTGGGCATACTAAATTCGGTATGAAAAAAGTTTTAATGATGGAAAATGCAGGTTTTGGAGTAGCAGATTTTATTATTAAACGATTTAAAAATAAAAAACTTGCAAAATTAAAAATTTTAGCTATTTGTGGATCTGGAAATAATGGTGGTGATGCAATGGTTGCAGCGAGACATTTAACTTGTTTAGGTACTAATATTAAAGTGATATTTCTTGGAGAAACATCTTCAATAAAGACAGAGGAAGCATTAATAAATTTTCAAATTATAAGTAAAATGAAACACACTATAGAATTAATCTTAAATAGTAAATTAGATAGTATAATAAAAAAACATATACTAAATGCAGATATAATTATTGATGGAATTTTTGGTACTGGAATTAAAGGTGATATTCAAGATCCCCATTTATCTGTAATTAAATTAATAAATCATTCTAAATCTTATATTGTCTCTGTGGATATACCGTCTGGCTTAAATCCTAATAATGGAGAAATTTCTACAGATTGTGTAAGGGCCAATACAACAATAACATTTCATAGAATTAAAACCGGATTATTGAATAACAGAAAATATACTGGTAATTTAATATTGAAGAAGATAGGAATACCTAAAGAAGCTGAGGAAGGGATAGTATAATTGACCTTTAAAATAGAACAAATTGCAGTTGGAAAAATGGCAAATTTCACTTATTTAATTATAGATAATGAAGAAAAAGAAATCGCAGTTATCGACCCATCATGGGATTTAGAAAAGATTTTTGAAAGAATAAATAAAAATGAATATAAAGTAAAGTATGTTATTAACACTCATTCTCATTTTGATCATATAATTGGAAATGATCAAATTGTTAGTAACATCAAATGTAAAGTTATGCAACATAATAATTCTAGAGAAAAACATGATATTTCATTAAACGATGGAGATGAATTTATGATTGGAAAAACAATTGTTCATGTAATATTTACTCCAGGCCATTCAAAGGATAGTATATGTTTAATAGTTGATTCTAAAGCAATAATTACTGGAGATACATTATTCGTTGGAAATTGTGGCCGTATCGATTTACCTGGTAGTGATCCTGAAGAGATGTACAACAGTTTATTTGAAAAAATAATGAATTTAGATAATAACTTGATAGTTTATCCAGGTCATGATTATGGATACAAACCAACTTCTACGATAGAAGAAGAAAAGAAAAATAATTATATTTTAGTTCCCAGAACAAGGAACGAGTTTATAAGATTTATTACTCAAGGAGAATAACAAATTGACAGAAAGATATAAAGATATCACAATTGTAAACGGTAAATACAATATTGATATTTTAGAATCAAATAATCCTATTTTCGTTTGTGTTATATCATATACTGAAACAAGTGAAATTCCAGGGATTACTGTAGCTGGGGCGAATAAAGATTTAATTAAATATACATCTTCAGCGGATGCAGAGTTTCTTTATTATGGTAGATGTAAATGTATAAATGGCGTACCTGCAACACCTGATGGAAAACCAACTCCAGCTATAATAACAAAAACAATGTTAAATATTGGTAACATTCCTTTTATTGTAGTAGATTCAGGAGTAAAAATAAAACC
>JANWKP010000342.1 GCA_025451315.1 Nitrososphaerales archaeon
AATATGTTGATCTTTTTATTGGAACAAATATATTTTAATTATAAAATGAAAATAGTAAATTGAAATATGGTTTAGCTAGTTAATTGTCCTTACATATTTTTGGATATTTCTTTGTATCTTTAGGGTCATCACATAACTCATCTTCATAATCTGTTTTATCTTCGTCATTTTTTATTTTGCATTTACCATTGTTCCATTCGCCATCATACTGTGAGCACAAGTCTTTAGCCTTATTATCCGCATATACTTTATGTGTTTGTGAGATAATAGTAGTTACTCCAACTATCATAATTGTCATCATTAAGAATGTTAATACTTTTTTCATGTTATTTCACTACTAAATCAATACCATAAAGAAGTTTGCGAAAACGATTATGAAAAATTTAAATGTTTGAATATTATAGTCTCGCTATTTCAAATTCAAGAAAATAGGTTAGATATTATCAAACGTCATTATCTTCATTCTCTTCTGCCTCATTCATTGCGTCTTCTTCCTGTTCTGTAGCTTCATCTGAATCTGATACCTCCAACAACATAACCTTGTACATAAATATCCATTATGTATGCATTTTGTGTTTATAAAAAGAAAGGACTTGCTAATAGAAGTGAAACTATAGTTATTGCTACTACAGTTATTAAGTTGTTCATTCTCCTATCAAGTAATAGGTATCATTTTATTTACCTTTCATATTTCAATAGATACATATTATATTAAATGACAAAAATACAGAATTATAAAAAACTAAAGAATTTGAAACGGCAATTTAAGAATTTCAAAATTAAAAAATTCTAAAAAATTTTAATTGATATAGTTCATGATATAAGTCAATATAAAGACATTTGGAAAAAAATAGTAAGTATCAGCAGGTAACAAAGGGTAATTATCTGGAAATACCCTTACCATTTATCTACTTCTTTTTTAATTGATTATTGGAATGGAATTCCCAATTCCTTAAAAAAATTTGAAAAATGTGATTTAATAATAAAGTTACACAAGGAAGGAAAGACATATAGTGAGAGAGCCCATATCGCTCACGTATCTTTAAGGGATATAAAACCAACATTAAAAAAATACGAACGCAAGTTAGAAAATAACAAAGGAAAAGAAAATAATCAAGCAAAAAAAATATCCCTAAGTAACAGAGCTTTTGTTCTATACCAAAAAGATAAAAAAGTTTCTGAAGTTATGTTTTACTAGATATTCCTTTTAAAAAACCCATGAAATATTGGGTACACTATTTAAAATCACTAAAAATGTTTGAATGCTTTGAGTTTTATGAGGAGCATAGTTATGATATACCTACATTATTATCAATAGCTAATTTTATTAAAAAAAATAATGTAGATGGAAAGAATATTGTAAATGTTTTGAGAACTGCTAATGGTATCATTAACTTGAATCAAACCTATTCAAATCTTAAAAAGAAACAAATATCTTAGAATATAAACAAATAATTTTATTGTATTATTCTCATCTAAATTCTAGTTTATAACCTTTACCCTTGAACAAACCATATTATAATTACCACCATTACTAAATTTATTATTCGTAATACATGTTATAGTAATATTCTAACAAATTTTATTTATTAAAATAGATAAAATAAGGTTATGTAAACTCTTTGATTATTCTTTTTTTAAAAGTTTTCAAAAGATAAAAAAGTATTTTTTATTAAATGCTTATAACATTTTAGTTGCCAGATTTGAATCGAGAAAAGCATTTAAAAGTATTCTAAACTATCATAAAAGATTATTTGTATAGTCTTTCATTGCTTATTAAAAATCAAATCACCTAAATTACCTGCAAAAGGTTCTAAAGGATATTCTTGTCTGAAGTTAGTTTCTGCTCTTGTTTCAACATATCTCTTAAATCTATCATACGTTCTATCTACATCCTCTTTATTTCCATAATTCAATGCTTCAAGATAGTCTATATACATCTCTTTCACGTTAGATTCTCCTAAAACTTCACTTATTACTCTGTATGCTGGATGTTCTCTTATTTCCTCACTAAAATCTTGTCTGTATTTAGTTTGCAAATTCTCTACTTGTTTATCTATTTCTTCACTTGAAACATATGATAGAGAGATTAGATAGGTAAAGATTAGAATTGCTAGTATTACTATAGGTATTGTAATTATAACCCCTTTTACTGCTGTTTTCATTTTTTCTTTTTTTCTCCTTTATAATAATAATATATTAATTTTATACTGCTCATTATTGATATCATAAGAAGCAATTCTAACTTTTAAATCCTAATTCATAAAAGTGCAAACAGCTATATACAATATTCAAGCTAAAATTTTAGCTTTGACATATATGTCATTCACATGTTTATTAGAATTTGCTGAATGGCTAAAGAAAACACAATTTCGAAACTAAAATAGATTGGTGTTAGTGCAATAATTAGTTCTATTGTCTGATTTATTTTAATACCTTTTCTGGATTATTTTTCTGATAAAGTTTTGAAATTTGACCTTTCAACCACTTCTCCTTATATTATTCCAATAGTTCTTGGATTTTCAGGTTCGGTTTTGTTAATATCTTATTATATTCTCAGTATAAAGAATAGAAATAATGACGTAAATTGGAGATTTTTTCCAACCAATTCTACCGACTGATTTCCAACAACTGTTTACAATTAAATTTATCTTCTGTCCTCCAACAAATTTTCTTCTATTGTATCAAGTTTAAAGGATATAATATTCCATTTAAACACTTTGGATTATTTCTCTATCCATATGAAACGTTCTACATTCACCTTATTTAATATCTTTATAAAATTTTATAATTTAAGACAAGAATTATAACACAACCAAGGATAAGTGAATCCATCATATCATTCCTGGGGCTAATATCCATGTCAAACAGTTTCTTTTTTTTAACAATAACTGTTAGGCATCTATACTAAAAAATGGCGTTGATGATTTCTCTTGAAGAACATCAAAAACAAAAGCAAAACTTAAAATTTTAAAACAAGATTATTCTACAATTTAGAAAAAATTTAAGATGCGAGATCATATTATGAAAAAGCTTAAAATAAATCCAAATTTAACTGCGTTATTCACTGAAAAAGAATTAACTGCATTTAATAACTTAATGAATAATAAATAATACAAAACAATAGACAATTATTTTAATTGAAATAGAAAAAAATTGTTATAAATGTAAAACCTTATTTTAACTCCAACACATTTCCAAAATTATATTGATTCCATGATTTTTTAAAGAATGACATTTATTGAAAAAATCAATTCTAATGATTATAAAAAATTTAGTTCTCCAACAGATTTCCTAGAAATATTATTAGATCAACATAAAAATTATTTACCAATTAATAAGTCATTTATAATTATCCTAAAAATATTAACAAGAGATATATGATAAAGATTTATAATATAGTATATATCTGACTTTTCTGACTATTTTGACAGTTATTTTCTGACTTATTTGAGAATTATTTTGACAGATTTTACTCATACTTAAATATATTAATGTGAAGTAATAATATTTCTAGAATTTATCTCCCAATAAGAAATCATCTATAATTGGAGATTAGCTTGATGGAGAAATTAGGAAAAAACAAATTTTAATTGATGATTTACAAAAATATGGAAATTTAAAGCTACTATAAAAAATCTTAAAAGTAAACAAATAGTTTTCAAATTTCGGAAAATGCCACTACATTAGAAACAAAAAATGAATCAACTATCAAAGATAAGAGATGCTATTACTTCATACAATTTTTAATCAAATAATATAGTTCAAGATATTTTATCGAATTTATAATGGATATGCTGTATAATATCATGGAAAAAATGATATATGTTTAAATACAGTTTAAACGAATATTTAATTAAATGGTGAAAACCATCACTATCAAAGACGATGTATACAATAAGTTGAAAACTCAGAAAAGAAAAAATGAGAGTTTTAGCGACTTGTTTGAAAGATTAGTGGAGCAGGCTCTTTATGGCGGAAATGATGCATTAAAGAACCTAAAGGGATCCATAGAATATGACAAAAAAGAAAAAGAAAATATTCTTGCAGAGATGGCATCGAAAAGAAGTGAACGTAGGTTTTGACTATAATTATAGACACAGATGTTCTAATAGAAATTTCTGATAAAAACTCTGTTAAAGGAAGCCAAATATATGAAAAAATAATATCAAGTAGAGAGAACATTGCTATTACATCAATAACACTATATGAAACTCTCTATGGATTACTCAAATCTGAAAAACCCATACAGTATTTGCTTTCATTTCCAGTATATGATTTTAGCAAGGAAGCTGCTCAGCAGGCAGCTAAATTTGAGATACAATTAGAGAAAAAAGGCAAAAAAATTAAAAGAACTGATATAATGATAGCATCAACCACAACTACCATAGGTGCAACTTTGTGTACATTTGATAGAGATTTTAAAGAGTTAGAAGATCTCGGATTAAGATTATTTATTTAGTCAAAGTGATGGTAACTGTATGTTAGTATAATTATTTAGCATCAAATAAAATTCACTTCGTCTTGATATTATTTCATTCTTTTTATGTTCATTGTAATCAAAATATGAATTTTTTAAGAAAATAGGTAGAAAAGATTGGGATGAGGCTATACAGTACTATGAAAAAGTTCTTGCTATAGAGCCTCAATATGTTGATGCACTAAAATGACAAAGCCCTTGCTTTACAGAATCTAAAAAGATATGATGACGCTATAGAGTACTATGCCAAGGCTTTATCTATAGAGCCTTGTTATTAAGAATTATTTTTTTTGAAAATATCTTGATTACTGAAAATCCGATATTTTGATTAGACTTAATGTTTTTAGTCCTAATTATTTTTATATCCAGATAGAAATGAGATCCAATCTTTCAATAATTTTTTACCTTTTGATGTTATTTTATAATATATTTTATTATTTTCAACTATTCCCTCGACATATCCTTCTCTTTTTAAGAGATTTTCTAAAGAATCTTTTAATGTGGATATCGATTTATAAATATGACCTAAACTATTATAAGATATTTTTTGAAATATCAGATGATGTTAGAAGAGATTCTTAGACTTAATAAATGTCAAAAGTATTATAAAACTGTTTGAAAGTTGTGCTCCTTCAATTAACTCATAGTTGTCTGAAATAGATTTCCATATTTTTTGAATATGAGGAGTAAGAACTTTATTTTTTACAACAGGGATCTATATTTTTATCTATTTTTGAGTAGATTATAGTATCTTAATTCTTTAATAACAAGAAGAATAAATTCATATAGTTTTACTTCCAATCTTTTTTTAAATATCTAATTTGGGTAAACAACTAGACATATTTATTTCATACAAACGTGGTCAAGGAGATGATGCTGCCAGAGAGATAAAGAACTATACTATGAATTTATTCTATATAATTTAGGAAAAATTGATGATGCGAAACTATATTATGAGAAATCTCTAAAAATAAAATCCAATCTAACTGAAATATTAACTGAAAAGGAATTAATTGTATTTAATAAATTAATGAATAATAATACAAAACAATAAGCAGTTAAATTAATTTAGGTAGTAAAAAATTTACATTCATATTGATTGTTAATCGTAATTATAGAGATGATTACAAGGACTATATCATATAGTATTGGGTCTGCCTTTTCTGACTATTTTGACAGTTATTGTGACTGATTTGACAACCATTTTGACTTATTTGACATAGCTTTAAATGCATAATATAAAATAATCATATGCCTAGAATTAAATCTCCCACAAAGAAATCATCTATAATTGGAGATTGGCTTGATGGAGAAACTAGGAAAAATATTGCTATAAAACACAATATTGGAAGTGGGACCGTTTATAATATTGTTCAGAGAGGAGGCAATAGCATTGGTATTGAAAAAGTCTATCTATAGAGTGAATTATATACAAAATTAAAGAAAAATGGTTTAACTTCAAGTGATTGTGCTAAAGGATTTAGGAGGGTGATGATTTTTAAAAAATATGGAATAAAGAAGATGAAGTAGCAGACATCGTTACTTATTTTTAAAGGAGATCTATTTGAAATGTCAAGAGGCTGATTTAAAACCTCAAAAGGTCTTTATGTATATAAAATAAAACAATTTCTTATGATATAGAAATTTTAATACAATTCATTGATATATTATAAGGATGAAATTGAGTTACCTTTCATACCTCCAAAGATAGAAATATTATTCCTTTAACAATCCCCGACCAATAATTATTCCTACCAAAGTAAAAGACCCAATAATTACAGCAACAAATACAGTATCTGCTACTGATGTTAATGGCTCTCCTACAATTCCAATAAATATGGAATAAATAAGAATAATAAATCCAATCAGTACAATAGTCCTAAAACTATAGATTTAATTTCATTATTTCGAACATCTCTTATATATTCATTAAACTTGTTAAATAAATTTTCAGCAATTGCCAATACATCAGATATGATAATATAAAGTTAATTTTAGGAAATTAATGCCAAGCAGTAAGATACCAATATGGTGCAAAAATAATAGTTTAAGATATGGTAATAAAGAAGATAATACAAAATAAGGTATATGTTTGAATGACTATATTTTTAATAAATAATTTAGTATAAAAAAATTTTATTTTATTTTCTTCTTGCTATTATGGTATGAGTTTTGTCGACATACCAACGGATTGTATCTTTGAAAGATTTCCACCATTCAAAAAATGAATCACTTGTTTCAGATTGAAACATTAGAAATCCATTATATTCAGTTCCCCATGCATGATTATATTCCCCTATGAGT
>JANWKP010000343.1 GCA_025451315.1 Nitrososphaerales archaeon
AAAAGTCTGAATCTCTTCCTCTTATTCTCTTACCGGTTTTTTCGTCATAAATAGCAATTCCTGTTGTATACCAGCCAAAAGTGAGAGGAAATTGGTTAAAATAAAATAAGATATCCTTAATCAATGCTCTTTCGGGATTAGGGAATTCAGATTTATCGTAATTTGAAATATGCAATACAATTCTTTCACCCCAATTTGTGCAGAAGGCTGCTGCATATATCTTGGTCCTTTTGTGTTGATATTTACCTTTGTAACGAATCCATTCTAAATCTATACTTGCTGAGTTTATGACCTCGCTCCTGTAACTTTTTATTTCATTAATTTCATTAATTTGTGAATTAGGTTTACTGATTGCTAATAGTTTCATAAATAGTCTCACTCGGTATTGGAATTAGATGTAGAAAGATTGTCTTCTGTAGTTTGTGTTACTCCTGAGTCTCCTTTAGAACTGGTATTAGTAAATATGATAGCATTGGGAGAGTGTCTCAGTTGGATTCGTGGTTCTAGTGGTTGTTGATGATGGTCAACTTCATGATAATTTTCGGAATTTTCTAGATCTTCTTTATAGAAAGAATTTTCAGTACTGGGTTGTGATGTATGTGATGCATGTGAGTGACTTTTTTCATTTAATTTTTGTAAATTACAATCATTGGTTAGGATTTCTTCTTTAAGTTGTTCTTCTTTTGATATTTTGATTTTATCCTTTTGAATGAGATCATTGTCAGTTTCAACAGATTTTTCTAAACTACTTTCATTGTTCCCACACACATAACATCCATCACATACATGAGTATTGTTAACATGAGTATTACCTAAATCAACAGATGGTTTATAACCAAGATCATTCTTCTCACTATCGTTTTTCTGTCTTCCAACTTGCGCATTTTCGATTTCTGTTTTCCATCTAAAAGTTAAGGGTTTTTCTCCAATCACTTGGATAAATTCATGGTTTCTAATTAGACTAGAGACTTCGTTAAGATGCCAATTATTTCGTAGTTTTAATTTATTTTTGTTACTATCATTATTAAGATTACTGTAATTTTTAAAAGCATCTTTTCCGAGTAAATAGTATCTGACAGAATCGTTTCTTTCACAGGCTAAAGCAGCAGCATCAGCAATTGATATAAGAGATCCGTCATGTTCTTTTATTATATTTTTAATTTCTTCATATGTTAAATCTCGTGGATTTCTTACTAGTTCTGCAGCTTGATTGAAATTCTTTAATATTTCATTGTAAAATCGAATTGATTCGTGAGCATCGTCAATATCTGCAATATTTTTGAGTTTTATTTTGGCTATTGCGATAGTGATACGGATTAAAGAATCTAACTTTCGCGGAAGACCCGATATTCCGGCTTTACCCATGTTTATGAAAAATCTTGTCAACAAAGAATAGGCTTCATCGTCAAGATCGACTTTTAATGTTCTTGCATATAACAGATATTTCTTGAGGAAATCTTCATTTCCATCATATAGTCCCTTTTTATAATTTTCAGCAATTTCTTTTCTTTGAACTGCATATTTTAAAAGGTAGTCAGAATCAATATTTTCACGTAGTATAAAGATCAAATCAGTTCTGTCTTTGATTTGTGGCAATGTGGGAAATTCACTAAAATTAACTACCTCTTCATTTTGCCACTTGTTGTTTATAGGATTAGCAGATGCAATGATAGAAGGATGGGCTTCTATAAAAGTTGAAAAACCATATTTTGCCATGGGAAATCCATTTTCCTCCATACAATCCAACAGATGTTTGTGTTCGGACATAGGAAGTTGTCCGAGTTCATTAATAGCACATAACGAATCCTTGGCCAATACTACTGGACCAAACCTAAGAGTATACATTCCACCATCCTCTTTGCTGATTTGAGATGTAAGACTGAGTCCAGTAGAACTTTGTCCACCTGCATATTGAGAGTTAGGAACTAATCCTTTTGTTTTTTCCAAAAGAGTTGTTTTTGCAAGCCCAGGGTTTCCGATAAGAAGGACATTGATTCTCATCCTTTTCGGAAATCTATTGTCAATATTTCTAAGACCTGCATGAACACAAGTTAGTAACATACCTTTTTTAATATTATCAAGGTCAATTAATTCTGGAGCATAAAGCTTACTTAGCTCGTAGAGAATATCTCTTCCTAAACTTTGCTGTTCTTGTTTCCAATCTTGAATGTTTTGTATATCTTTTTCCGTTAAGATCAACTCGGATCTCTTTAGGTATTCTAACGAATCTGCAAATAGCACAGTTTCAAGTTTGTTATGTGGATTATCATTTTTTCGGATTACATGAAGTGTGCCAGTGATGCTAACTACTTCCCCAGCTATAATATCCAAAGTGTTCTTTTCAAATACTTTAACTGATAGTCTTTCAATTTCGCTAAAAGCTTCCAGATCTTGTAATTCTATATCTACAACTGAAACATATTCCGGTATTGCAGTAAGAGAAATAGCAGAATTCTCTTCTTTAGAACAAACGCCACATTTATTTTTCTCTTTAAATGGAATTCTAAATACTGGCTTTTCATAATTGATTTGTATATTATATCCACAACTGTGGCAATTCAATGTAACAGATTTTATCATATTATACACAGGAGATAATCCTACGATAGTTCCTTTGACCTTTACGTATCCAGATTTTTCTCTCTTTGCTGTGGCTATAGATAAGGAGATGAGAGAATCTTTCGTGTTAGTATTAGATTTTTTCGATTCGATATCAGTTTTCCAAAGTATCTTTAGACTATTGATTAGCGTAGATGCAAATGACTTGTCATAACCTTTTATATGGACAATAAAATCTTCAAGGGTTGGAGCTCCAGTTATTGACTTTCCATTTATACCATTAAGATAGGTATAATGTAAAGCCGTGATCCTATTTTTCATTTCATTAATATCATTTGCTTTGTTACAAATTCCTTCAATAATCAATTTACATGATTGTTCAGAAATTTGGTAATGAAAAGCCATTCCTGATAAGGGGAGAGTAAAGTTATGTCTATTACCATTTATATAATAAGGCAAAAGATAATCAACGGACATCTGGATTGTTTGAGGTGAAAGATCATGAAAAACTATATTCGGAGATTGTTTATTTTCTAATTTGCTGTCCCCGCCGTTTGTTTCATCCTCCTGCTCCTTCTCTTTGCTAGTTGTTTCATCGGGATTTCTTAAACAATCTTTAAGCAATTCTACTAAAAGATCATATAAGATATCACTGATTAGTAATTTATCGGAGATTCCTACATTGTAATATCTAAAGGTATGATCATCTCTGTGAGTAGATGGTGGTAACGTTGCTAATCCCTGTTTATCGGTTAATATTTCAAAGTCTTTATCTATCTTACAATGTATTTTTCTTACAGCTTTATTTTGGCTGTGTGAAAGCCACCATATGTGATAACCCCAAGGCTTCTTAGTCCTTGTAACAAATGTACATTTACTAAAAGCCTCAAGTAATGTTAATTTTGAAAGGTCGACTTCTGTTAATCCTAAATAATCTTCAAATACCTTCAGTAACTTTGATTTTATTTCATTATATCTATCAAGTTGTATGATGGGAGTATTGATAATGTTAAATGCAAGTTCTGAATCGACATCTAAAGCTTGTATGTAGAGGTCGAGATTTTCTGAATATTTGAGATGTGTTTTTCCAAGGGTTGTAGCGACATTCCTAAATTTTGAATAAACATTTGGATCATCAAAATCCGTCTCATTCCAATAGTTCGGATCTTCATAAATAGGAGTTGTTTTATCTACTGGAACATGACTTTCTGATAACGCGACAGGTTTGAAACCAGTTTTATATAGATTTGTCAATACGACAGGATTTACGTAATTTTGCTGCTGGGTACCGCTACTATTACTACTATTTCTGTTGTAGTTATTATTTGACGAATTTGATAATTCAGGTCACCTCTTGGTTTACTGCAAAGTGACAGCTGCTCCAACACCGAATTATAAGTCCTGTTAATTTGTTTGAATACACCGTTTTACAATTGTTGCAATCTAAGGGACATTTAGCAATCGATAATTCTAATCCTAAAGGACTGTTAATTGATCTATTTTCTGCTTCATAAAGTTTAATTTCATGTTTATTGTTATTAACAATGGGAAAATCTTTTTCTTTGTTCATTTTTTTTACACCCTTTTTTCTACTTATGACATAAACATTCACATTGTATTTTGAATCCAGTTTCTCTATTTGTATAGACTTTCTTGCATTCCTTACATGTTATAGGACAGTTTGCAATTATAATACTCGGAAATGATGCTGTTGATTCCATTAGTATCTGCCTCCAGTAAACAGGTCTTTTTCAATAAGCCGTAAGAGAAATCGACTTCTTGGAACATCCTCTCTCTTGCTATCTACTGTATGGAGAATCTTAGAAGGAAGAGTTATTGTTACCTTCAAACATTGATCCTTTTGTTTCTTTGCCATACAAATATGATATATAATCCTAAATGAAAATACAGAATACTGACAAAAAATAAACGTAAGATCGACAAAACTGAGCATAGGACAAGAAAAAAGGAAAAAAAATACTGACAAAAAACCTTCAGATTATCACCATGTACAAAAATTATTCTTATATTATATAGGCAAGAGTCCTGAGTCGCTTTCAGCTAGAGAAGTTGAAAAAAATATTATTAAAGAAGATCCAGGACTAGACGAAGATAAGGACACGTGTAAATACGTCTATGATGTAGAAAAATATTACTTTCCTATCTCTCTTTCAAATACTACTCCATCAAATTTGCTATTTACGTCAAATGACTTCTTAAGAGAAAATGAATTTAATGGTCTCATATTTCATGTAGAAATAGACGACAAATTTAAAGATAAACTAAAGCATAAGATTTATGTAAATTACAAAAGTTGCTTTTATTATAGAGATAAAAATAATGTTATACATGAGATTAATGAAAAGGATATTGTCATCAAAGATCGGAAATCTTTAGATGAAAATAAACATCCCGTGATTGAGATCAAGATAGCCAACAAGAATGCAACAATTAACGGCGATACTAACTACATTAGGCTTTTAATAAATAACATTGGATCCATAACAAAAGATTGTATTAATAATGACACCTTTAATATTAGGTTTTACTTAAGATCGGTAGTAACAGATGATGATAAGGAAATAATGTTATATTCAGGTGTAGAAAAGAATATTTCAAAAAAAGGATTTTCAGAGAATAAGATTCTTAAAATAAGAAAACTTCAGTTATCTGTACCTAATTACTATCCGACTTACATAGATGCTTCAAAATATCTTTCAAAAAAACCTCACGATCCTAATAAAAGACCAAAATTGAAATATTATTTGAATTTGAGAGGGTTACTATATTTTGTATTACTTTGTAGCAGAAAGAAAAACAGAGACATACAAATGATAAATAAAATGATTGAAAATATCTGCGATCAGGATATATACGTAGATCTAAAAGAGGAGATAGACAGGAAATGTCTTGGTTTCAAAGTAGAACAATTTAGGGGTGAAGAGTTGCTAAATAAACAAAGAAAATTTGAACCAATTGTACCATTACATAAAGCCAAGATGAAAGACAAATTTCCCTTTTTGTCCTATTATAATAACTACAAAAGTGGTTTACCAGAAAATTTTATGGTTAATTTTCTATTTGATATTGCGATTCAATATAGAAATGCTCTAAAAAGTATAAGCATCTATGACCTGAAATATGAAATAACTAGAAAGTACTTGAATTA
>JANWKP010000344.1 GCA_025451315.1 Nitrososphaerales archaeon
AAACGTTCCAACCAGGGAAATAATAGGCATTGTAGCAATAAAATACTTAGGGAATGTGGAGGCGAAGTGGAAAGATTAGAATATGATTTATGAAACTGATGTATTTCATGGAAAGGGGGGCCTGCCTAGGCAGTAAAGGTGAAGGTAAAAAAGACCCAGAAAAAGGCGGTAGAGCGCTAAAGGATTTGTTGAGACCATGGGTAGTAACGGCAATTGGACAGAGAGATAAAGCACTAGTAACTGTGAGAATGGATGCACAACCAAAGACGAACATTCAGAAAAGTAAACATCATGATAACGCCCAAATAACTGAAATAGTAGACTATGAATTAATCCAATCCCACAATTTATTTTACTACTGATTTTTTCCTTGCTTCTGATTTTATACTGATACTAAAAAATAAAACCTAGCATGAATTTCGTCAAATGGCAGGGTTGGAATAATATTAAAAACACGATATTTTCAAAAAAATACATTTGTACAATCTTTTCACGACCATCTGTCAAATAATGAATAAATTGTTCACTCTATTTTAAGAGAAAAAATTCACATTATTTAGATAATCATTTCCTTGAAATTCATGATCTTGTACCTTGCCTACTAAAAGACTAGAATCTTTCTTAGTCCTAATTTTTCCCCGTATATCTATAGAGTTTATCCTCATAATTAGTACCACTACGATGTATGGTTTGGATTTTGGATTGGGTAACCGATTTATACTACTATAAATTTAGAAGTTAGTAAACCTTATCCAATAGCTCAAAAACCATCCATCCACAATATTATTCCTAACATACAAGATCAAGAATAAAAACTTACATATGATAATGTATTGCTTACAAAAGTGAAGAAGCATATATCCTAATGAAATATAGAAAATTAAATAAAATTGATGAGGTTCGAGGTTTAGTATATAAAGATGTTGTGTATTGATAACTCATAACTTACGAAGTAAACAATTGGAAGTGACATAATTAGCGTGAATCTCATCTTACTAATTTTTTGGTGATAAATTACAAAATTCCCATATTAATCTATAAATAATCTAATCCAATACCTACGTTTCATCTGTCCAGTGAAAGGATTTGCTTTGAAATAATTTTAGGTCTACATCATATTTGTTTTCAACATGCGAAAACCATCAAAGTAAGGATCTAATGAAGACCCATTCATCTCTTCTACTTTCACAAAGTTAGCTTATTCTCTTTAGTATGTAGGAGAGTCCGAGCCTTGTTTCCATAGTTTTTTCATCAACCTCTACTCCTAAAAAGCTGAGTCCCGATTCCCTTGGTAACTTTATTCCTCTCATAGGAAAGAATTGCTGTAATTTTTGATATGCTGAATCTACTTGAGTGGAAATAGGAATGGGTATTAGACGTTTAAGGTCATCAACATATGGCTTTAAAATGTGTTCTGATGACCATTCTGTAACCCATCTACCAACAATCAGATTCGGTGTTACCATACGAATATCGTCATGGAACGGAGTTTCGTCATCAAATCTAAATAATCTGTCAGTTATACTAACGTCTGACCTTCCTCTGAGCATATTTGCAAAGGAATAACGCATCTCAATTTGGCCCTCTGCATAATCAAAGTAAAATATTTGTGAGCGAGGAGTTACAGCTGAATCCGATACCAGCATTCCCTCCCATGTTCCCTTTACCTCACTTTCTGTAGGAATGTGACTTAGCTCATTGTTGTTAAAAAGTGTAAACAGATCTTGTTCTGTCATAAATTCCACGTCATACATCCTTGACATACTAAAGTTAAATAATTCTCTTCCTCTACCAAAAGGCCCTAAAAATGCCTTTCCAAGAATGGTATTCTCATCAACTATTTTTAACAAATCATACGCAGAAGAGTACGGCATATTTTCGTATTCAAGATGAATAACTTTTCCAAAACCTGATACATTATTTTCAGCAGCAATACTTTTTGCATCAATAAACTGGGTTTCAAAAGGGTGTGTAATCCCACTAAATGTACTATCATCTATCTTCCAGAATTTTTTATAGAAACCTCCAAGATATCGTAATATATTGGTCATCATATTGTTGTCTATTCCGTATATTCCCTTCCAGTACAGATCGTTGTAAATTAAAAGTCTTTTAGGATCAAATTTCCAATTCTTTCCTACTATGGGTTTGGCATCAATGGAATTGCCCAGTTTGGAAAACAAATTTATATTATGATCGGTAACAAGGAACATGTCACCTAATGTTTCTGACTTACAGAACCTGGGTTGTAGGATACTGCATGTCTGGCCTATAGATGTAGATATGTTGGATGGATAATTAGACCAGTTTTTAATAATTTTATCTGCTGTAATAGTAGCAAGGGCCATTACTGTAAGCTGTGGATTTACTCCCAATGCGGTAGGAAAAACGCTTGCATCACAAACGTATAAATTCTTAAATCCAAAAACTTTGCAATCCGAGTCCACAACACACTCGTCTGGAATATCGCCCATCCTATTTCCTCCCTGTGGATGTGCTGAACCAACCAATAATCCGCCGGGATTGCTTCTAACTGCATCCTTTATCTTTGGAATATCAGCTTTTGTCTTTAGTTCAGGAATATCCATATGAGAAGTAATCACACTGGTAGCACCAACATCAAACCACATTTTTGCAACAATAGCCATTCCTCTTGCCATGTCATCAATAGTCTGAACAGATAAGTTGTAATCTAACTTTGGATTTCCATTATCAGAAATCGATACTTTTCCTGTCGGTTCATCCCTTGTCATGATTCCAGCCATGGTATATCTATTATACTCTTTCATCATTCTCTTGTGATCTATACCAAATGTTGGAATTGCAATGGCCATTTGAAATATTGGTAGAAAAATACTCTCTATAAGAAAACCACCAGTTTTTACTTGATTGGTTACTCCAAACTGGTGACAAGTGTAAGACATCGGAATACCTCTATTACTATAAATATCCTCTTGAAAATGACCTAGAACAAAAGGGGCAGGATGTAAAGATATGGCTTTTCCAACATTTTGACCTCCTATGTTTGATCTTTGTAATAGATGAGATGAAGCAATTGAACCTGCTGATAGAATTATGACTTTAGCATTAACCCTGATTCTATATTTTTCATTGCCGTTGCTGTCTACAAAAACACCATCTATTCCAGTAGCTATACCCTTATCATCACATGTTATCCTGTCAACTTGACAGTTACAATATACACTATAGTTTAACTTATCATTGTTTAATGCATCATGAATATAAGTAACAAGCATGCTTTGTTTGGTATCATAATGACATCCAATATGACAAAATCCGCATTTTACGCAAGAGTGTAAATCAGGGTTAGAAAATGATTGACCACAGTTCCTTTGATTTTTCCAGTGTTTAATGGGTTTATTATCTATTTGGTAAATTTCACAGGCCTGTCTTAATTTTTTAGCATTTATGTTTAGTTCCTCCTCTGTTACCTCTGAAACATTAATTCTTTTTGATACTTCTTTATTAGCTTGGTCCCATTGTTCTCTTAGTATGGTGACTCCTTTTTCATTCCATTGATCAATAACAATATCTGGGATTCTAAAACATACTGCATCGTTAATAACTGTAGACCCTCCAAGACAGCACCCCTGTGCTACTACTATTCTTAGGTTTGATGTAAAATTAGCACCTGCATTTTTCCATAACAGCGGGATCATATCGGCTTCCCTTTGATTCATTGATTCTCCATCATGATATCCTCCTTTTTCGAGTAACACAACTGATTTGCCTCCTTCAGCCAGTTTAGTACCTAAAATTGCACCAGCTGCTCCCGATCCTATTACACAAACGTCTGCATTATACACAACATCATTTGTGATTGTTCTATATTTCTCAGCCCGTTTTTCATAGTTTTCGATACCATGAATGTAATTAGTCATCGCTAATTTGCTCCATCTTCCCATCTTAATTTATGGGTATGATTTGGTATCTTCCAGGGATACCTTGATACCTGAGGTCCATCGTAACCTATAACGTCCCAGGTATGCTCTGTAGTATACACAGACCATGCGTTAATCGAGGTGTTTAAAAGTCTAAGAATTCTGGAGATGTCATTTAGTTGAAACTCGCTTACATCACCTAATTTCTGAAAAGCAGAGATCACTCTTTCGTTATTAGATAAATACGGATCAGGTGGTATTTCTGCAATCTCTTTTTCGGTAGAGGGTAAAGAAATTTCAAAATATATAATCTTGTGGTTATCTGAATTACTATCTTTAACCTCCATTTTTGATTCTGTAGTGCGAATTATTTGTCCAACGGAGTTTCGAATTATTAGATAAATTTCAGGGACATGCTCTAACAAACCCTCCTTAAATCTTTCTCTATCAAAAAAAACTTCAAAGGTTCCATCTTCTTTTACCCATTTACTATCAATTATGTCATCATTGCGGTCTTCGTACCATTTCTGATCGCTATCCATTACTTGAACCATTACATTTTTTATAGGATTGCTCTGAGTATCTTTTATTATTCCTTTAACGGTGTAGTCGGACAATAACATGATTAATCTGTTCTTGTTAATAAGAATTTTGTTAAAAATTGTGAATAATTGCAAATACCAGACTAGAGACCTATCCCCGCTAATATTTGAAATTATATGTTAACTTCAACGTTTGTCATGAACTTGAGGATTGACCAAATGAATCATTCATGCATAACGGCATACTTGTTTGGATGGGTGGTTGGCTGAGTTGGGCTATTCAGCCAAGTATCCTGATGTTGTTTCTTAATTGTCTTATATTGTTACGATTTCCCAAATGGGAATTAAAATAAATTCAAAGCATCATTTTTTCTACTCACGAAAGTCATCATCACTTTGTGTGTACCATCAGATCAATAATGAAATGTAAGTCATAACGACTAACTTTCTCTTTTGCCCCATAACTCATGGAAATGTCAATGCTATAGGTTTTTTGAAAAATGTTCAATCTATGCGTGAGATGCTTTCACTGATTTAAGCCATACCTATTAACATATTTTCGATATTCAAACCATTAATTATTGCCTAAACTCAAAGATACCTGTGAGGATATAGTTATGAACGTATCAAATTTTTTTAGTTGAATTAAAGGATTGACCTTATTAGAGGATTTACTTCTAAACATACGGTTGATAATTTTACTAGTTTTATGTTTTCCAAAAATAATGGTAGTATTATTGAAAATAAAATTGTTGCAATAATTGGTAATTCAAGTAGAATCGGTTGTGAATAGTATCAACCACCCAAGAATGGTTTTAATACATGCTCGATAAAGAGAGATTCTACAGAATAATTCAAGTTAGAGGCTGTGGTAGATAAAGATGACCTGCCTATTTAGATATTTTCGGGTTCAGTATGCCATCTTGTTAAATTCTTATTACTAATTTCTCATGTATAACAATTGAGGTTCTATTGGTCTTGTTTCGATAGCTAAATCCTCCATTTTAGGAATTATGCTTACGACTTAATCAATTACTTTTAGGGT
>JANWKP010000345.1 GCA_025451315.1 Nitrososphaerales archaeon
AAAGTAGACAATGATAAATACTCTTTGTATAATGCTGAGGATGAGGATTAGAAATAATATTATTATAATGATAATGATAATGAGTATGATGAGTATGAGAAAGACTCTAAGGATAATGATGAGGATGAGGATGAGAAAGACTCCAAGGATAATGATGAGGATGAGGATGAAAATAAGAACAAAGACATCGAAAATAAAAAAGATATTCCCATTAGTCCCACAGATTCGAAATATGATAAATTTGGAATAGAGAAGATTTATTCTACAAAAACTGGTGGTGAGGAATGGTTTATGAATATGAATAACATTTATGAAGATAAACAATTCTATCCTTTTGGTGAGTCACCTTCAAAATTCTCTAACCCTAATTTAAAAATTACAAAAAATGAAGATTTATCATGGAAACTTAAATCCAATGATAATTCGGCCAAAGTCAGAATGAATGTATATACTTCTGATGGATACCATCCTGAAGCAATTAAGACGCTTGATCAATCTGAATTAGAGGAGAAGGGTTATATGCAATCTGAAAAGGATTGGAAAAATATCGAAATTACAGGTTATATAAAATTAAATAATAATAACATCCCATTAAATGAAGGCAGATTTACATGGTATAACAGAGGAGGTCATCATACGGAAGGTGAACCATGCGAGGGAGTTGCTTATAAGGGAGATATCTTTTTTTCAGGTGATAATAGATTTGCAAAAGAACAATGGCATGTGAGTTATTTTTTTTCAGAAACTCAAAAAAATCTCAATCCTATTAAAGACAAATGGGTTGGTTATAAATTTATAGTATATAATGTTGAGAAAAAGTCAGATCCTTCAAAGACTGTGGTCAAAATGGAAAGTTGGATAGATTATAATAATAATGGAAAATGGGTTAAGATCAATGAATACAAAGATAAAGGAAAATGGGGTGACTCTGGTAGAAAATGTGATGGTAAAAAAGATCAGATAATCAGCTGGGGAGGACCTATTGCTACATTTAGATGGGATTATGCGGATGACGTTGATTTCAAAAATTTTAGTATAAGAGAGATTGAACCTCCTATTAACCAATAATTTACATTTTTATATTTATTAAGAATTCTATAGTTAAAATGAAAAATACATTTGAAATTTGAATTTGAAAAAATGAGAGTTATAAATCTTTCTAAATATATTTGAAGAAACTATACCTCACCTATACATCTATAAAAAGAGATTTTATAACTCGTATATAATCATACATCAAAATACATAAATTTTTAACGATCTAGACATATCTTGTATAAGGGAATGAAGTAATATGCTGCTCCAGTCTGAGTTTAAAACTATGAAGAACTCGCGACGAACTGACCCACATATATTCCTTCGTAGTGATACGAACAAAATATTTTATACTATTAATATTAAATATTAAGTATTAAAATGGAATTAGATTATGTCTATCCACTGTATCGACCTCCCTCAGAAGCAAACTCTTTAATCTTTCAAGTAACATTGGGATGTTCCTTTAATCAATGCTCTTACTGTGATATGTACAGATCTAAAACATATTCAGAAAGGACATGGGAAGAGATTAAAATGGAGATAGATATTACTTCGAAATCTTATCCTAATACTAAAAGGATTTTTCTGGCTGATGGTGATGCAATAAATCTTTCAACAGAAAGATTAGTCCAAATATTAGAATATGCATATAAAAAATTTCCTGCACTGGAAAGAGTATCCTCTTATGCGATGCCTATGAATTTACTTCAGAAAACTGATTCAGAATTAATGACTTTGAGATCTGCTGGTCTAAAAATGTTGTATGTAGGGATAGAGAGCGGAAGCAATATTATCCTAAAAAAAATAACAAAAGGTGCTACATATAACACCATTGTACAAAGTTGTAAAAAAGCTAAAGAAAATAATTATGTTCTTTCATCTATGATCATATTAGGCTTAGGTGGTAAAAAATATACCTCTGAACACATCGAAGAGACAGCAAAGATTATTAGCGAAGTCTCTCCTGATTACCTTGGGGCATTAAACCTTCATTTAGCCGACGGGCTTCATAATGAATTTATGACTAAGTTCAAAGAACCTTTTGAATTTTTAAATGACATGCAGATTTTAAATGAACTGGAATTACTTGTACGCGGTATAAATTCATCTTCTCCTATAATATTTCGGGCAAACCATGCTTCAAATGTCTATTCAATCAAAGGAACTCTTCCTTACGATAAATTAAGAATTTTAGAATTAATCACCCAATTGAAACAACATCCAGATATGCTAAAACCAAAAGTATTAAGAAGATTCTAGTTATTCAAATTTAAAGTATAAACGAAATATGAATATCTATTAAAAATTCTTAGTAACCAAATCAGTTATTTTGTTTGAACCTGAGGATCGCTCCTATTTTTCCTAAACTCGCCAATTGTGCTCCTTCTTCTGTATTTCCAGATATCACTTCTAATCTTGAACCACTCATAAGTGAAAGTTCTTCCAAGTATTCAATAATATCCTGTTCAAATGATTCTAGATCTTGGCTGCCACAAGTTGGACAAGCATTTGATGTTAATTCTTGTTTTAAGGACATCAATTCATTTCTTTCAATGAATTTTTCTTGGGTATTTTGACACTTGTTACATTTAATTTCTAATCTAACAATAGTAATATCATCATTTACAATTACCAGATCTGCAAAGCCGTTTTTTAAAGAATTTATAACATCATACATACCATAGATTCCTAAACCTTTGCCTGAATATACCTCACTAATAAAACGTTTAACAATTTTTTTTTCTTCCATCAATCTATAATCTGCCATTATTCCTTGATCATTAACCTTGTCTATGAGCTCTCTTACTCCTTCACTTCCAGAATAAGAGGAATCTAATATGGCGATAACATTATTTTGTAATCTATAATCGAGATATTCCTCTCTAATAAAACCGTCTTTTGTTGGTCCTGGCCCTCCTATAATTATTCCTTTGACATCGTATTGATCAATAAAGATTTTGTGGGCATAATCTGCAACTCTGCGATAATATTCATTCAATTCATTATCCCTTAATCTTTCAAATCTTCTAGCTGACTGGCCTCCTTGTCTGTGCTTTCCAGCTACACCAGAAGTCAATGATTCCTCTACTTCCCATCTATCTCCGGTTAGTATGCCCAAACCTGCTTCTTGTGTATCTAATGACAATACACCTATTACCTTATCATCCTTCATCATGTCTTTCAAATGATCAATCCAAAAATGGTCATCACATCGGTAAAGATTAATTTGAACTGGTTTTGGCGGAACAACGGAGTAGATCTCGATTTTTTCAGTTCCTATTCCCTTTCCAGTAGGAATAGCACCACAAAAAATAACGAGACCATTATCTGGAGGTTCTTTGTACAATTTTAGGTGTTCTACAGTTCTACTCAATGCATCTTGAACATGATTTCTCGTTAAATCTGATTTAATATTAGAAGCAGTTCCAGCTTCATTTTTTAATTGTGAAATAATATCATAAATTGGTCGGCGTGGGGGAATATATACAGTAACTAGTTCAGTTCCATGACCCGTTATATTACCTAGTTTGTTTATCATCTTGTTTAATTTATAACGTTTAACGGAATCCCATTTACTTTGATTATCGTTAGAAATTGACATTAATAGAAATCTTTTTTCTCATGCAGACTATTTTATTGTTATTATGAGTCTCTAAATAATTTTTATGGATTAAATCAAATTGATTATAAAGTAAATTATTAAAATTTTAATACAATTAATACAAATTATATCAATATTTTTTTATATTAGGATTTATAGAATATAAATCTCATGTGGTATAACCTTAGTAATGCTTCCTAGTTTAGAATACATCAGACAAACAAGACAAAAGTTAGGGATTACACAAAGGAGACTTGCATCATTAACTGGAATTAGCACATCAATGATCAATCAGATTGAGACTGGAAGATGTAAACCGAGCTACGATACTGCCAAAAAGATTTTTGAAGTTTTAAGCACATTGGAAGGTAAATCTGCAAAAAAAGCAGGAGATATATGTAGTAAAAAAATAATTTTTGCACAAAAAGATGATACACTTTATAGTGTATTGGAGAAGATGAGACTGAATTTTGTAAGTCAAGTACCTGTTTTTGAAGGGCAAAAAATTGTTGGAATTGTTTCTGAGGATAGTTTAGCAAAGAAAATGGTAGAAAACGATGAAAAAAATATCAAGAATATGACAATCGACACTGTTATGGAGCCCTCTCCTCCTGTAGTAGACTCGATGACACCAGCAAAGGCTCTTGTTCCTTTAATAAGATTTACAAAATGTATATTAGTTACTGAGAAAGGGAACGTAACAGGAATAATAACTACAACGGATATATTGAAAATGGTAGAATAATATTCTAATCAAATTCAAGATTTACAGCTTTTCTAACCCAATACAACAATCCGCACATCCTATGCATTCCTTACATAAATTTAAAGGTGTAGATTCTTGAACTATATTTCCACATAATACACATTCATTCTTCCTCATTATAATAAATAAAAAGGGAACCAAGATATTTAAATTCTACTCATATATTAGCTTCATTACACATAAGTACATTGGACTCATATGATATCAAAGTTTTATTCTCCATTAGAGAAACAATGAATGTCAGATCTGGCAAACAAAATATGGAGCTGTAAAATCCATTGCTAAGCATCTTTACACCAAATTTCATTTTTAATACTCAATTTAAACCACTAGGCTCACTTGCATACATCTCGTCTTATGAAACAGTTCTTTCATTAAGTTGAAATATTCATATGAGTGGTAATTACATGTTCTCAAATTAATTTGATGAATAGTATTGTTTACATATTATCTCATTAAATATCATTTATAGTGTTAATATTCAAAGCACTTGGTGATACGTTAACTAAGTACTTAAATTTGGAAGCAAAATGAGTAGTTGCGTTTTAAATAACTAAAATATAGTATTTAACTTTATCAACCTATTCAAATTGATTTCATCCCAAGTTATAAAGGAAACTAACTTCATCTCATTTACTGAATTTTAGGGTTGTAAAACTTTTAAATCTACACAGCCAACCTAAGAATTAATTTTGTCTTAATTATCTTTTTCTCCATATTCTGAGGGATCTTGAATAAGATAATCAGTGTATACTTTAAAGTTGAGATCATTGGAGTTTTTATTATCTTTTTTTTCCCCGTATACTTGCATTTCGTTTTCAGATAACTGATCAGATAACGAAATTAAACCTGTTATAATGGTCAATATAAGGAATATGGTATTAAATTTCGAATCATACATAAGATAATTTTTTATCCATAATATATTTACAATATGATTCAATCGAATGCTATATTCTACTTATATTTTTTTAACATTAAATTTGTCAGTTCAAATCATAATTATAATCATAAATGAAATTCTTGGACTGAGTTAAGTATATGACAATACATATTTGTCTGTTATTTGTATAGTACCGGAATTATTATGTGAACCATAAATAAAGTTATATAACTTGCTTCAACTTGATTATGCATCATTTATTACATACTATAATCTTAATTTGTTTAATAATAACAATATACAAATCGAAATTTTTCGCCAGTAACTACTTTTATTTATTGAATGATTTTCATTTTAGACTTAATTTTGATGACCGTTAATAAATTATGAATTTAAGATAAAAATAACTAAAAAGAGTTTAATAAAAGAAAAATTGATATTTTTAATAATCATTTTTTTGGAAATCTTTTTAAAAAACTATTAATGTGAAAAAACAATACTACTTTAGTCTCGAAGAACATGGTAAAAATAAATTTGGTTACGGTAATCCTTGTATTGATTTCTACAATATTCTCTATACAGTTAACATATTCACAAGAAGATATTGATTCGGATGAGTCCCAAAATATTCCTCAATCCTCACCTACAGTTAAGCCAAAGGTTGATGTAACTATAGAAGGAACAGCAAACGATGATAAAATAAGAGGAGGCACTGGAGATGATAAGATAAAGGGCGAAGAAGGATATGATACGCTGGAAGGAAGTGACGGAACAGACAAAATTGACGGTGGTGAAGGAGATGACAAGATAAAGGGTGGAAGAGGAGACGACAAAATCAAAGGCGACGAAGGAAATGATAAGATCGAAGGCAATCAAGGTGATGATAACTTAGATGGTGGAGACGGAAATGACTCTGTAAAAGGAGGAAAAGAGAATGACCAGATTAACGGAGGCGAGGGCAATGACAAACTAGAAGGCGGAGAAGGTATTGATGAAATGGAAGGCGGAAAGGGATCTGATATTTTCATTTGTGATATGTTTGATAAAATACTCGATTTTGATTCTCAAGAAGGCGATAGCATCTCTGGAGAATGTAAATTTGATGAAAAATCAGCTATTAATAGTAATTCAGACAACCCTTCTTCCATTTCACCTTAGTTAAATAGTAAACTATGTTAAATAGAGACATTTTCATTCGTTTAACTATTTATTTTATTTAATTCTTGTAATATTATGAAATTCTATGAAGAAAATTATGACTCTGTAGATATTTTAATTATTATTGAATAATCTAATTAATATAGTATTATGATATATATAAAATAGAAATTCCTTTAATATTTTTATAGGATTAATTTTCTTTACGATTTAAATGAGTTGTTATATTTCTCAATATAGGTTACATATAATTTTATTAATAAAGGTTTATTAATAATGAGAACAATATTGTATTATGTGTGGAATAGGCGGACTAATCAGTAAAGATTCTACTGATATTATACCTCTAACTAAAACAATGATGATATCAATGAACAAACGTGGTCCAGATGGGACAGGATTGTTCGTTGATAAGAAGGTTTATCAATTTGAATCACCAGAAAAAATAATTTGTAATACCTCCAATAATAAACTAGCTTTAGGTCACATTCGCCTTGCAATAGTTGGTGATAAAACCCACATTCAACCAATTCAGAGTTGTGATGGTAAATTAGTAATGGAACACAATGGAGAGATTTACAATTATAAAATGCTTAAAGAACGTCTACAAAAGGATCATACATTTGTATCAAATACGGATAGTGAAGTAGTGATCCATTTACTAGAGCACTATTATAAAGAAAATGGATTTTCTAATCTTTTGGATGCAATAAAGAAAACAGTTGCTGATATCGATGGAATATACGCTATTGCTATAAAAGCACAAAAGGAAGATAAAATTTATCTGGTTAGAGATAGATTAGGTATAAGACCATTGTATTATGGTCAGAATGATGATGTTATAGGTTTTGCTTCCGAACGAAAAGGTCTTTGGAAAATAGGAATAAGAGAACCTACTTTCTCATTATTACCAGGCCATTGTGTAATTCTATCTGATAAGATCTCTTCACCTATTAAAATAGCTGAACCACCTGTCAGCTCTAGTCAGACACCTACTATAACGAATTTTGATGAGGCAGTATCTGCATATAAGAAAGCTCTCTACAATTCAATAAAAAAGAGGTCCCAAGATCTTTCTAGAATAGGAATAATTTTTTCCGGTGGAATAGATAGTGTTTTAGTCGCTAAAATTACTAAAGAACTAGTTCCGAATGTTACTTGCTATACAAGTGGAATAGCTGGTTCTGATGATATAAAATTTTCAAAGATTATTGCAGATGAATTAGATTTAGATCTCAAAATAAACGAATTGGATATTAAAGATATTGAAAACATGCTGCCAAACATATTAAATATAATTGAGACAACCAATACTACACAGGCTGAAGATTCTATTCCTATTTACGGGGCTTTAAAATTAGCTGCCAAGGATGGTCTTAGGGTAGTCTTTACAGGGCAAGGTGCGGATGAGTTGTTTGCAGGTTATCCATGGTATGTACAGATTTTTGCAAAGTATGGCACTCAAAAATTGAGAGAGTACATGATACAAGATTTGCTTTTACTATATAAAGAAACCCTTGAAAGGGAAGACAAGTTAGCAATGTCAAATAGTATCGAAATGAGGGAACCATTTTTAGATTCAGATGTTGTAAGAACTGCTACTAATATTGACCTAAATCTTAATTTAGCCAATAAGAATGATGTATTTGGAAAAAGAGTTCACAGAGAATTAGCTATTCAAGTAGGAATACCAAAATATATCGCTTACAGAGAGAAACAAGCTGCACAACATGGTGCAGGAATACATGGTATATTATCGCATATTGCTGAAAAAAATGGATTCACTAAAAAAATGATTACAAGAGAATATATAGAAAATATTTCAAAGAGAGAAAAACTTGGAAGCTCAGAGAGATACGGTTATCTTTTCGATAATAAAATCTCTTGGAACTCAGCCCCATGGGTTCAGTTATACCTTGATAGATTAATTAACTTCAATCAAATTGCATGTGAAATAAAAAGGTAATTTAAAAAATTTTTCTTAAAAGCTAATATTTCATATACCTAAGATTAGACATAATAGGTACATATGAGAAGCAATAGTACAACCTTTCATCCTGCCCTATTAGTAATAGATGTCCAGAATGGATTCATGAGTAATGGTGGTTCGTATGATCTCTTAGGTATGAAAATATTAAACTATCAGCAGATCATCCCTAAATTAAAAGAATTAATAACTATATGTAGAAATCATAAAGTTCCAGTTTTTTATACACAAGCGGTTAGAGAAACCTCAGGAATCGACCTTTTAACTAGAACTCATAGAATCCTACCAAAAGCCAGAGAAGAGAGAATTAAAAAGCGACCTATTTGTGTAAGAGGGACGTGGGATGCCAAGATCGTTGAGGAAGTAAAACCTACAAATAAAGATCATGTAGTTATTAAAAGGAGAGATTCTGCATTTCAAGACACTGAAACTGAAGTATGGTTAAACAGTTTACAGGTAAATACTCTTATCTTTTGTGGGATAGATACGTCAATTTGCGTCGAAACTTCCTTGAGAGATGGTTTTAATAGAGGTTATGATGTTATTCTTATTTCTGATGCTACTGCCTCGACAAATTTTAGACATTACAAAACAACAATAGAACATGTTAAAGAATATTACGGATTAGTAATGAAGGCTAAAGAAATGGAAAGATTAATGGAAGCGAATAAGAATGGTGGTTATCTAGATAAAATTAAAATGATTAGGGAAAAACAGAATTTACTAGATCCCGATCCTAATTAATTTTTTAAATATCATCGTTTATTAAAACAATTAAATTAGAATAGACGATCACTTTTGGTATCTTATTTAATCAATCAATAAATACCAGAAAGAGATGTATATAATCAATATATAATCAACATAATTATTTTCGTTATTATTAAACTCTAATAAATACAGAAATATTTCAGTATAAGAACCATTTCGATTTTATTTTCTATAACTATAATAGGTCTATATCGATGCATTTACTTATAATAAAAAAAATTGATAAATGTAATCAAGAATAATTGTAAACTAAAAACTAGAGTTCTGTTTATATTTTTAATGAATAAAAATTAGTGTTGATGGCCGCAGCCACAACCTCCCATATTTCCTGCTCCTTGACTCTCTTTTTCTAAACATGATGGACATTTTGCCATTCCTGTTTCCGACATGAATGTTGTACCACATGAACTACATTTTAATTTTTGAATTCCTTCCATAAAATCACTTAATATTCATCCTTATTAAAACTTTGACTGTATAGTATATATTGATATAATTATTGTCTTATGTTTTAATAAACTCAGATTTCTTTGTGAATTTTAGTTGATTTCTTTTTTTTAATATGTATCAGATAATCACTATTAATAATTATACATTACATAAGAAAAATACTAATATTCCTATAATATTATAATATTTATCATCAATGATAAATATATAATATGCTGTAGAATTGAATTAATTTTTTTTAAACATTTTGAAGTTATTAATTTATATTTAGAAGCAAGAGATGTTTTAAATCTGTTTAGATTCTTATCAGATAAATTGTGTAATAACTATATTATCATTTCTAAATTAGATATTGTTTAGTTATTAGTTAGATATTTAAATGGATTCTGTTAAGTTAAGGTAACTTTACCTCTTTCATTCAATTCATTAATAAAATAATTCTTCTTAGATATCATATCATTGTACATAGATACAAAGAATTGTATCCAGTTATGTACATGAAATAGATTACATTCATTTTTGACACATGGATAGTAG
>JANWKP010000346.1 GCA_025451315.1 Nitrososphaerales archaeon
ACAGCACAGAACAAAACTGCTCAAACAGCACAGAACCAAACTGCTCAAACAGCACAGAACCAAACTGCTCAAACAGCACAGAACCAAACTGCTCAAACAGCACAGAACCAAACTGCTCAAACAGCACAGAATCAGACAATGAGTAATGAAACCAAAGCATTAATGACGTTAGATACAACTATGATTAAAGATCAGTTAATGAATGCAAAGGAATCACTTCTTAATGGAAATAGAGAAGAAGCTTTAGCAGGTATTACAGGTGTAGAAGTTAAATTGTTATTGTTACCAACTAAGCCGTCTTTTGTTGGGGACATACAAACAATAAAAAATTCGATCGCTAAATCAGATATTAATAAGGCATTAGATGATCTCACTAAGGTTCAAACTGATATTTTAAAGGCAGAAACTGAAGAATTAAAAGCCCAAATAGCCAACCCACAGTTGTTGGAGGCACAAGAAAATAACGATGCTCAAGACGAAAATGATGAGGAAAACAACTAGCGATATAATCCCAAATTTTTTATTTTGATTGTTGCTTACTTTGCCAAGAGTTACTCTTCATTAGTAGCTTTAACTATCTGACGTAATAAGCGGAAAAATTTATAAAAACTGTCTCTAATACAATTATATAATAATTAATTTTCTTGCAATTCACTCTTAAAGTTTAATACCATTCGGAAAGAGGACGTCACTTTCAAAAACTGCAGGATATGACTTAAAATTTATATTCATATATGCGCAACAAGCGTTGACAGACAATTCATTATTAAAGACGTAAAATAATTAAAGATAAATTATAGCTAAATTTCTTTCTTTTAATATTCAATAACTGATATAAACTCTTTTAGACATATAGAAATTGAAATGGTATCATTAGAATCAGGAATTGCATTAATTATAATTGGAATAATTTTATTAGTTTTGAACAGGTTTGTTCCCTCGCTTCCAGCAAGGCTACTATACATCGTAGGCTCGATTTTACTAGTCATCGGAATCATTTTGGTTGTAGTCTATTTTATATTTGGAATTATATAGGCGATATAATTTTACAAAAATTTTTTCTTAGTTCACTTTTTTATGGTAATACAACAGATTTTGTTTGTTAGCCTCTTGTACAATTTAATATTCATTATCCCTCCTTTATAGCGATATTCAAAAAAATAGAATGTCATAAATTCCCATATTAAAATTCATTAGAATCACTCCCATGCATTTCATACAAATGGCTAAAGATAGATTGATCTAGAGTAAAATATTTTCGGGAAGTATACTAATTTAAGAAGGATGGGCAATATTGCTAATATAGGATAGACTATGTCATCTTACCTCTATAATAACTTCAAATGATTCGCCCTGTAACTAAATCTATAATGCTTTAGATGTAGCGGAAGTTAGATTATTGGAAGAGATATTCCCTTGCGATTCAACAATATAGTTAGATGGATAATCAACTATGAATTTTCCCTCAGAGTAAGTGTAGATTTTTAATTCTTCAGAATTAGATTGTCCAGAGACAAATAAGGTAATGATTGACAAGGTAATAACAATAGAAAAAGCATAAACTATTAAAGAATAGAAAAATTTCATGTAAATATCTTCTATTTCACTCTTTCTTTTAAATGTTATTTTTGATTAGGTACATCTTATAGCTAGCTAAAGACAAGAATTCAAAACGACCTAGATAGAATATGATAAATTATAGATAAATAATTGTTAAAAAGAGTAACAGATCTTTAGCAGAATAAAAATTATCTAAAATGGTCTATTGTATTTTATATAACCTTTTAAATTTTATATTATATATAATTGTAGACAAACATTATACCAAAAACTTTTTTTTATTTATTTATTAGGCATAAAAGATAATAAATAAAGATAAATGAGAGAAAGAAATTATTATTTAATAAATTTCATCAAGTCATTTAGAATATGTATAATCACTCTTTTGAGTTTTAGATTAAATATATTATATTTCCTTTTATCAGAATCTTATTACTTTTTATTAAAAATAATGGAGGTAAAAATTAATTGAAGCATAAATTATTTAACATCAATAAAATAAGCATAATACTAGTTGTATTCAGTATCCTGTTCTTTTTATCTTCGTCTAACTATTCATATTCAATAAAGAGTAACAATAATGAAATTAAAGATGATGAATTCGATTATATCTTTGATCCAGGCGAATACATTGATGATGAAAATAAAGAACAAGAAAAAAATATCAATACCAACAAAATAAATAATCAAGATAATCTGGCTCAACATTCTGATAAATCTTCGAAAATAATTAATACTAAAGAAGATATCAATTTGGTAAATAAATCACATACTAAAAATAGTATAAATCCTATTTATGAAGATCAAAATAGTGATAATAATTTCAATGACAAGGACAAAATTGTGGTTAAAGCGCGTATAAATGTTGCAAATATTGAGAAAATAGGGTTTTTAAATATAGCAGGTTTTATCAATGGGCAAGAAGTATTAAAAAATGTGACATTAGATAATTTTGATTCTTCAAAACAAACACTAAATGTTAATTTGGCAGTGGATAAGGAGACAGATATTATAAAAGCAGGTGATCGTGACGAATTTTTTGTATGTGCATATCATATCAAAGATTTGCTAAAAGAGTATAATTCTATGCCTTATTTTGATTGTGACGAAGGTGATCTCTTGGGCCCAGATACAGCTACACCTACTTTATCCCGTTTATTTTCACCTAATTCACTTGTTTATCGAGACAGTCAAAATGTTTTCAACAATAGTAGTAACAAATACACCCAACTGCTTTCTACAAATAATAATAATAACAATAATGGAAATCAACAACAAACAGAGAAAAACGAAGAACAAGTGAAAATTAAAATTTATGTTCCTCTTGAAGATAGAAAAAACACACAGAAGTTAAAAATAGCTGTTATGATAAAAGGCGAGATTAAATCAGCAATTATTGATAATGTTCAAGAAGAATTAAACAAGCTTGGTGGATATACAATAAGCAGATCATTTACATTTGATAGAGATACCAATATAGGAAAAATCCAAATAGGCGATAGATATCATGCTTGTGTATCTAGTACTGATTTAAATCCTCCCGAAGGAAGTGAATGTGAAAAAAGGATTTTAAAGAATTTTGGGAGAGAGAATGTACTATATGTTCGATAAATTAATAAATTATTTTATATTATATAGTCATAGGTACGTCTCTATATAATAAAAGAGTAATTCATTATAGGTTTATGTGATCTTATCATATCTTGTATACAATCCACTAATTTTACCAATATTTTCTAAAATATATTTTTCGTATTATGTACTTTCTGATGATGTCAAATCAAGTGGAAAAACACGACGGTATTTATCTTTGATTTGTATATAACAAATGGTTGACTTTCGATCTAAGGTAAATGTTCAATAATTATATAGTGATAAAATAGCAAAAGAGTAATAATTTTGAAGAGTTCAATAATTTATAATATTTCAAATTTGATCTTAATAAGATAACACGACATCTTAACCATACTTCGGCCAAAACGTCTACCACAATAATAATTTATCAATGAACAATTTTTTATCGGATAATATGAAATAAAATTATTGAGTCAAAATCACATATTCCTTTTATCAATTACGTTATTAAACTACTAATTCCTATAAAAATAACAAGTTTTATAAATACTAGTGTATTTTGTTTATTAAATTGAAAATTCAGAATATATTTATCTATTCAATACTTGCAATAGGATTAATTTCTATACCATCCTTGCTCGATACTGTACAAGCACAAATCAATATGACAAACGCTACAAGTTCATCATTACAGAATCAAACTGCTGCTCAAACTGCTGTTGCAGGTGCTAACCAAACTGCTCAAACAGCACAGAATCAAACTGCTGTTGCAGGTGCTAGTGCTAACCAAACTGCTCAAACAGCACAGAATCAAACTGCTGTTGCAGGTGCTAGTGCTAACCAAACAATCAGTACAGAAACCCAAGCACTAATGACATTAGATTTTCCAGAGCTGAAAGGTAATTTAATGGATTCAAAGGATGCACTCGCTAATAATGATACTGAAGAAGCATTAACAACAGTTACAGATGTAGAGAATCAAATGTTGGTATTAAAGGTTAAACCATCTTTTGCAGACGACATTCAAAAAGTTAAAGATTCTATTTCCAAAGCAGATATAAACAAGGCATTAGACGATCTCACCAAGGTTCAAACTGACGTCTTAAAGGCAGAGAATGAAGTTTTCAAAGCCCAACTAGCTAATCCACAGTTAAAGGTCGCACAACAAGATAATGACGATAATCAAGACGAAGACGGCGAGGATAATTAAGACCAACAGGACTAAAATAAACTAACAATTCTTATTTTTTTCATGTATATTGAATTAGAAACAAAAAATGATATAATTTGTATATAAAGAAAAAATTGAAGGTTTTATTATGTATATAATAGCTATTAGATAATAACATAGCATGTTTGTTACAATTTGCATCAATTATACTCGAATATAATATTTTATATAATTTAAGGCCTCGATCTGATAATTTTGTCTATAGAAGCCAATTTTTCAGGACATCCATATTTAATAGAAATAATAACATCATCTTTTTGCCATATTATAGTATTTTTATAGAGAAGATAAGGATACTTATCAATAGGCAATTTTTGATGTGGAATTAAATATTCAATAACATCTTTGTAATTCAAATTAATACTTCTTTTTCTCTATCAACATCACCAATGAAATTGTTTTACAACTGCTATTCAACGGATATGTCAATAATCTAATTTACAACAATATTATCCGGAACATTTTATTTTGAGTTGTTATAGTTTTTATCTATGACATTTAATTATACTATATTTATTTCTGCCTTGCTAATATGGTTATTTTTATTGATATCTAATAATAATTTCCTTGATTTTCCAAACAAAGCATATGGACACGGTCTGAGTAAAGACGAATCTATTCCTATTGATGTTTCTGGAAGGCAAATTGCAATAGAAGGTCTTATAGTACCATCGTTCATAAATGATGATAATCAGCAACCTACGCTCACAGTTCGTGTCTTTGATAAAAAAACTAATGAAACTATAAACGATATTAATCTTAGAATAATTATAAATTTTAAGAATCAGACTATAATTGACCAACAATTTCATTCATTAGATGGAATCGTTTCTGCAAACCTTATTCCTTCAACAGATTCCGTTACTCACCAAGTCATAAATAAAGAACAACAATATTTATTAAAAACCGATCTAGTCGAAGTAAGCTTAACAAAGCCAGCTACAATTAAAAGTAAACTTTTCTCTGATGGTGGATTATACGATATAACAATTATGCTTGAAAAAACAAGTAAAGGAATCAAATTAGACTCCGATAAAAAAATGAACTTATTTATAAGTATAGGAAAAACTTTTCCTTTTGTAATACAAAAATCTGCAAATAGTACAAGTAATAACAATAATGATAATGGTAACATTACTTTACAAGTTAAAACATTTTACGATGAGATCCAAGATTTTTCCTTTAATAAAGAAAATTTAAAAATTTCATTTAAAATGCCTTTTAAATGGGATTTAAATTATGTAAGTCAGATTCTTACTTTACACGAAGAGATATTAGTCCCAAAATCGTATACTCCATTATCTACAGTTTCATCGTTTACAGGTACTCTTAACGGAATGAAAATTCCAACAAATACAATATTAATAGATGATTTTTCTGATATAAATAACAGAATTATACATGTTGTTATTACGACTTTTAAATTGAAAGAATATACTAAGCAAATTGTAGAAGAAGGAGGAAATTCATACGCTATATTTGAATTGGAACCTGTTAAAACAGTATAAGTGATACCATTATACTGTTATGATACTACCATTTTAACTTCCTCTAGCACAATAAGTTGAATATCATTCTGTGCGTACTGTTTAATACTTATTCGATAATTGTTGGTAGAATAAAAATTAAAGTCAGTAAAGATAATAATTACTATTATTTTTACTTACAAATCATCCATAAAAAATCTAAATTATTATATATGAGGTGAATTCTTTGTTTATTAATTTGAAATCTCTAACTAGATCGATTCTTTTAGGGCTAAATGTATTATTAGTCCTTACAATAACAACTACTGTTTATAATTCTCAATTTCTTTCGAATAATAACAGTATAATGGTATACGCACAACAAAGTATGGGACTGCCTCCTATGAGTGGAATGGGTATGGAACCACAACAACCAGGTCCAGGCCAATATGCTGGAGGAACAATTTCCAGTATTCAAAATGAAAATGGTGCACCAGCTTGGTTATTATCTGGCCTATGGAAAGGTTCTTTAACTAATATTGATGAATCAAATCAAGGCCTCTCAACCTCAAATCTTAGTAATGATAATAACGGTAACCTTCCAACCGCTAATTTTGAGGCAGAATTCGATATGGTTATGTTAAATGGATCTGCATTACATAAACATAGTATCTATAACTTTACACTTGCCGACATTATGAAGATAGATGATAAATATTATCAGGTTAATGGAACTGCTACAATAACCATGAAGGATGCTCCAGTCAATGATGTTCCACTTAGTGTGAAGATACTGAATGATAACGTCATAAGTATTTGGATTGATCCAACTAAAGTAAATAACCACTTTGGAAATACTCCGATCTTTGGACTGATTCAACAAAATATAGTGATAAAGAAATAGTGCAAATTGTTGTTAATATGAAATAATCGTATTAACAACTAGTAATACTATTAGCACTATTGTTTGTCTTTTTTTTATATTCTTTTTGTTTTATCATTATTTGAAATTTCAAGTAAATTTATTATCTAAGAGTTTTTTGAGCTGATATAAATTTTGGAAGATTTTGTTTCATTATCTAATAATATCAACTACAAATTAACAACATAACCCATATTGTAGAATTTTACAATAAAATTGTAAAAGAAATAGAGAATAAATAAAAAGTTCTCTCTACTATTAAGATAATTCTTTGTAAAAAAATTTACTTATTTAATAGGGTTCTGTTCGATTAAGGGACATGTTATAACATAAATTTAGTATTTGAATTAGAATAATATTTTCCTCTTAGTTGATATAACATCAATTCTACTAAAGAAAAACCTCTAACAAGTGCAAAACTTGCATCCATAAATTTGTCTTTAGTAAGACCATCAAAATATACTATTTTGTTAATAGTAACGGATTCTAGATTCTCTAAATCTTTTTCAATCTTATAGCCTACATTAATTTCTAATAAAGAACGTTTTAACTCCCAAATAATTCTTAATTTTTCTTCTTTATTTTTTAATGCAACATATGTTTTTTGGTCTTCCTTTTCTAAATCAGCTGTTGTTAAAAATTCTATAGAATCTGGTTTATTTTTAGGTAAAACAATAGTTTGATTTGGATTTTTTATATCAAGTCTAAAATCCGAATAAGGCTCTTCTACTTTACTAAATTTAATAGATTCTTCATCTAACCATTTTTGAATTTTTTCAATTACTTCTTTCTTTACATTAGATTCTGACAATAAAAGCTAATGTTATAGTTATAAAAAAACGATATAAGTTTTTGCCAAAAAAATCAACAATCTTTATTCTACCTTCTCTTGTCATAATACACCATAATCCCTGCTTGTGCAAAATATCTGAGTGGGTGTTAATGTAGGCAAATCAATAACACCCACTTTTCAAAACCAAACATATAAAGCTCGAAAGCTAATAGTTTTAGATTTAGCTAATATGCTAATTTCTGAATTCAACCTGAATAATTCAATTAATTTTGAGGATAATATCAATATTGATATTTTAGATAATATAACATCGAAGGATATGACCACAATAATTGCAATTAAGTGTAAAGAAGGGATAATAATTGCAAGTGACAGCCAATCTACAGCTGGTACTACCAAAAATTTAATGGAAAGTAAAATTTTTCAAGTTAATAAATTTGCTGGTGTTGGATGTGCTGGTTTTATTGGTCATATTAATAATCTAGTTGATAAAAGGAAAGATAAATTAAATGATGAACTTATGACCGATTGAGATACTAAAAAAAATATTAATGATGGATTATTAGAACTTCATAAGCAGTATAATATAGAATACCCAAAAAAAGCCGGATATAATACTGTTATTCATAATTTTAAGAGTTCAGGAATTTTCGGAATTAAATTGAAAGACAATACTTTTGGTTTGTATTTACTTTTACCGTCTGGTAAAGAATTTGCTATTCCTTATTTATTGCCAATCAATGATTATACAAGTGTAGGTAGTGGCTCGGTATATGCACATTTATTATTAAAAACTCAATTTAGAGTTATGACAACTGTGGCACAGCAACCAATTTCATCAATGCCCCTAAAATTTCTTGTCTGGGTAGTAACATATGTTATAAATGAAATTAAAGAAACTGATACGTATAGTGGTGGTCATACGGATATTTCAATTATAAATAAAGATGGATATCTAAATATATCAAAAGATACAATTTTAAAACATTATGATGATGGTATACAAATGATTTGTAAAGAACTATCCAAATCATTCAAGAATAGTAGTTTAGCTGAAAAATTCTTACGTTATATGTTTCCAAGACCCTAATTTGATTTCTTATTCTCTAGTATTTTGATTCAATTTCTTTTGGGTTTTTCTATCCCATTCATCTGTATTTATTAATCCTTTTTCTTCTAACATATCAACTAAAGATTCAATCATGCTATCATGAATATCTAGTTCAGTTACAATATCTTCAGGTTGTTGAGTTTGTGGTTTTAATAAGTAACCTCTTTCTGTCAAGTAAGCAATTACAATATTTCTGATTACTTCTGAATCGCCATCTCCAATTTTACCTTTTAATTCACTGTCAATAATTTTCCAAACTCCTTCAGGCAATGATACTAAAGCTCTCCTTGATGTCATTTTGATTTCACCTTTATTGGTTCTACTTCTTTTTTAATTTGTATTTCTTTGTTAATTTTGTGAGCATGTGCATTTTCAATGAGTTCTTTCCAACCATTTACATTTATTCCTGCTTCTTGTGCTGGTGTTTTTTTGATAGATTGATGTTTCCTGCAAAAGTTATAATCAGTTACGTAACCATCTAAAAGTTCTTTTGAGGATTCATCGTTTTTTAAACCTCTCATTACTTTGTATCTCATTTTAAAGGTAGAATGTTTTCTTTCAATTATTTGGTTAGTTTCTCTAGCTCTTATTCCTACACGTCTTACCCATTCAACTTTACTAGCACTATATCTTGACCAAAATACTTTGTTAAATGCATCATTGTATGAAAATGAACCATCAGTAAAAAATGCTATAGGTCTTTGTTTTTCTAATGCCTGTTTGAATACTTTGATTGCTTCTTCGCTTGTCCTATTTTCTGTTAGTAAATGGGCAACAATAAATCTTGTATCTTGGTCTATTGTTTCCCAGAAATATCTTCCTTCACCATCTACTTTAATTTCTGTTTCATCATGATGGTATTTTCCAGATAATTTTGGTTGTAATGATGTAACATAATCTTTAACCAAAGTAGCATATTTGTGAACCCAATAATGAATTGTAGATTGAGAAATAGATTTACCATAGATATTTTCTATCTGTTCTCTGGTTTTTCTCATTGATAACCCGCTATAATATAGATTTAGAGAAGTTACAATAACAGTAGAATTATTTCTCATTCGTGGTAAATTATTTTGATTATCGTGAAAACGATGATTGCAATACTTACAAATATAACGTTGTAAACCTGCTCTCATTCCATGTTTTACAACATTTTCAGATTTACAGTATTTGCAATTCATATATCTATTATATATCAAATGTATATCATATAAATATATCGAATTTATATCAATTCTATATCATTAAAATCAATTGCTTCATTTGCTATTTTGTTATAAACATTCAAATAATTTTTATAGAATACGGCATTATCTTTTTCGTAACTAGCTTCATTATTTCTAGAACTACTATCGCTTCCTATGATATAGGTTTGAAATTTTATCCACGATTCTTTCTCAAGACTAACTATCATTATCCCTTTTCCTATTTGTTTATTATACAGTTTTACAGACAAATTATTTTTAGATTTATTGTCGATATTTGATTTTATATCTGATAGGATTTCTAACGATTGAATAATTTGTTTATCTAAATTTTTTCCGCCACCAAAATTTTGACTTTGTATTTTTACATATTCAGATTTAGGATTTAATAGTAAGAAATTGAAAATAATACCATCGTTAAGAGCTTCTTCGATTCTTTTATTAAATCCTATCAATAATAAATGAGAAGAAATGCTCAAAATATCTATTTGTTTTAACCCTTTTATTTCCAAAATTGAATCAAATGTAGGTAACTGAGCCTGAGAATTATAATATCTAATCCCATTACTTTCAGATTGGGGAATTCCTCTAAGTGGGTCATAAAGTCTTAGAAACTTTGTAAATATATTGTGATTTTTAATCTTGTAACTTACTGTAGGAGGAAAAAAATAAGGAATTAACGTCCATACAAAACCTGTTAAAATAGCACCTAAATCGGGTATGATAATACGAGTAGCCATGAAAATTACTACACCACTAACACCTAGAATAATTGGTATCAACCAATGAGAAAAGTTTCTTACATTCAATAGTCATGCTAGATAATTCACCTGAGTTTATTAGTTTTTCATGTCCCTTAATCGAACAGAACCATAAATTTTGTTGTTTATACTTGACTACTTAATGTTGTTTATACCTAACTTAGTGACTATATCCAATCGTCGGAATTAAATATTTATATCAAATTTTGTAATATTATATGTGTTGGACTATATCAAAATCAACAGTAAAATGTTAGGTATATCTCTTCCTAAAGAGATTTTGTTAAAATAGACCGAGACAGAGGATATATTCCTAGGTCTAAATTCTTGGTTAAATTGATAGAACTAACATATAATACAAACAGAATAAAACCACAGGAACGATTTGGATGATAATAAAAGAAAAAAATATCCTGTCTGATGGTAATCTTGGAGGAAATCTCCAATTTTATCTATTCTAATATTATTAATCAACTTCCAAAAATATTAAAAATATCTATGCCTAACATAATAATGAATATTGAACAAAAGTTAGCTAATTTTTCATTCTGTTGACTCTTTTTGTGTTTAAATCAGTTGTTGGAAATCAGTCGATAGAATTAGATGGAAAAAATCTCCCATTTTCATATTCATTTCTATTCTTTATAACTGAGAATATAATAAGATATTAACAAAACCGAACCCTAAAATCCAAAAACTATTGGAACAATATAAGGAGAAGTGGTTGAAAGGTCAAATTTCAAAACTTTATCAGAAAAATAATCCAGAAAAGGTATTAAAATAAAAGAGACAATAGAACTAATTATTGCAATAACGCCAATCCATTTTAGTTTCGAAATTGTGTTTTCTTTAGCCATTCAGCTTGAATGTTGTATATAGCTGTTTTCACTTTTATGAATTAGGTTTTAAAAGTTAGAATTGATTATTGTATATTAGTAATAAGCAATATAAAATTAATATACTATCATTATAAAGGAGAAAAAAGAAAAAATAAAGTAATTTCTCGAGGGCTTGTAATACGGCTTATTGCAATTATGGAAAAATTTTATCCAAAATTTAAGAGCAATCATATCTGATATATATGACATTTTATAAAGTAAAATAATGGATAAAAATCCGGTTATATCAGACAAGCCACCCGTTTATAAACATCCTTCAGAGGCAGAAAAGACTGAACTAATCATGGTTAAAGTGACCCCATTTGAAAAAGAATTCTTTCAAACGTTCGCAACTATATTATCAGAACTTGATGTTGATGGGAAAGGTACTAAAGTAATAAAGGATAATTCACTATCAGAGTTTGTACGTATGAGTCTATCAGTAGCATCTAATTTTTATATGTATAACATTTTTCCAGACTCTCGTGTGATAAGTAGACTTATGAGTAAGAAGGCAAAGAACGAGTTTATCGCTTTTCGTACAAAATACATGAATATTTCTAATGAATTCTCATCTTAATATTCCAAAAAAATTCGTAAACTCTAAAGATTTTAGAAATATTGTATCAGCTCTTGGAACTATATATTGGACTATTAAACAATTTAATGCACCAAAATGTCCTGACTGTAATCAAACTTTGTTATTTATTGGAATAGATTATTGTTGTATACATTGTATGAAAATTCCTCTACGTCACTAAATAATTTTACCACCCAAAATCAACAATCTTTTATTCTACCTTCTATTGTCATAATGCACCTTCATATCTTTGCAAAAACTATAATCTTCGGAGTGGGTGCCTGCTTTAACACCCACTTTTCAAAACTATAATCGTTTTATCTTTTATTGTATATGTACATTATTGCATCTATATTCATTGAGATGTAAACATAATGGGTGTTATTGCGGCTCCTAATTTAACACCCATTTATCAACACCCAAGTACAACACCCGAAGATTCAACAGAACCCAAAACATGAGTTTGGTCATGCTCTCGGTCTAGGACATGCAGAATTTGATAATAGTTTGATGTCTCCCAATGTAGATGAAGTTATAACAAAAATATCTGCATGTGAATTGGAATCCGTAAGGTATGCTAATAGTTGGAAATTTATTGATGATAAGGATTTTCCTCAGCCTTTAGATAAAGAGGGTTTCAAGTGTAAGAAAGATTAACCTTATCAACACAACTTCTTTCTAGATATCTTTTTTCTATCTTTGTGGATTTGTAGTAACTCTTATTTTTAACACAATAAAACAATTTTTAATTGGGAGAGTTTGTCCTCTTGATAATATTCTAGATCTTGTAAATAAATAATTTTACTCAAACTACCAGAAACTTTTTCTATTTGAGAGAACTAAATTATTATGACACATTTGGATATATTAAAACCATATAGATATCCTACCACTAGAATAGATTTTGGTTAAGTGAATATTCATACATTTTGCATAGCAACAAGATTCACATGTTCTTAATTAATTAAACCTCTTCTCCATTATTTTGTTCTAGCAAGGACTTTGCATATTCTTTCAAAAATGAATTAGAATTTACTATTTAATGGTCTTAATATTGATTGTCATTTTGATATGTAGAAAAAATAAGCTAATTTGGTTTTCTACAGATATTATTATAATGGGAAAGAATAGATATCAAATACTTTATACCTACTGACTGGTTGATTGGTAAACTCAGGCTCCTCCTCGTCTACTAAGAGAAATCCGTTAAATATTTCATACAAATGGATAGCATTAGGAAATACCACGCTTGGTACACTTCTTGCTTCTCTTGATGCAAATATTATATTTATAGCATTACCTATCATTGTATCAGAACTGGGAGCTTCTCTTTTTACTATGGTATGGATAGTAATAGGATATTCTCTTGTTACTGCATCTATTCTTTTAAATTTTGGTCGTCTTGCAGATATCTTTGGTAGGGTAAAGCTATACACATTGGGCTTTATTATATTCACGCTGGGATCTGCGTTATGTAGTATATCTCAAACAGGAGAACAATTAGTAATATTTAGAATTTTTCAAGCAGTAGGTGCAGCATTTCTTTTTTCAAATAGTGTTGCAATCTTGACAGATGCATTTCCATCAAATGAAAGGGGAAAAGCCCTAGGCATAAATCAAATTGCCATCGTGTTAGGTTCGGTACTCGGGCTTGTTCTTGGAGGATTTTTAACTTCATACCTTGGTTGGAGATCTATTTTTTGGATTAATATCCCCATAGGAATTATTGCTATTTTTTCATCTTATAAAAACCTCAAAGAGTTAGGATCAATCAAGAAAGAAAAAATAGATTGGCTTGGAAATATTTCATTTGCAGGAGGATTATTTCTTGTGCTAGCAGGAATAACATTTAGCTCATTTGGTATTATCTCTGATTTGTTGGTAATTTTTTTTATTATTTTTGCAGGGTTAGCTCTTCTCATAGTATTCGGGTTTATAGAGAAAGGTATCGCCAAAGATTATCCTATGTTTCATTTCTCTCTTTTTAAGATTAAATCATTCTTGGGAGGAAATATAGCGATTCTTCTCAATTCAATAGCTAGAGGCGATTTTATATTTCTCATATCATTTTATCTGCAAGGAGCATTTATGAATTTGAGTCCAGTTGAGGCTGGAATTTATCTGATGCCAGTCTCTGCTGCTTTAGCAGTATTTGGACCTTTAAGTGGATGGTTATCTGATAGATATGGTTCGAGATTTTTTGTAGGCCTCGGGTTATTCTTATCTGGCATAGGTTTTTTATTACTTACACAACTACAAATTAAAACTTCCTTTATCGAGCTTCTATTACCTTTTATTCTGCTTGGAGCAGGAATGGGTATATTTACATCTCCTAATAGAGCATCCATAATGAATAGTGTACCTGCGAATAGAAGAGGAGTATCTGCAAGTACAGGAACTACTTTATTTTACGTTGGAAGGTCTTTGAGTCTTGGTATTACATTTTTAATAATGACAAGCATATTGCAAGCAGAACAAGTAAAAGAAATTTTTATAGATTTTAGAAATACTGAATCAGATATGGTTAAAGATACTACTAACGCTACTACTATATCTCATATAACAGAAAGTAATGAATTAATTGAAAATAGATTCCTGTATTCAATACATATAATATTTTTTGTTTCTTCTATAATGGTATTTATTTCAATAATTCCTGCTACACTTAAAGATAGAAAGATACGTTAGAATAAAGTAATACAACAATAACTTTTCAGTTTTTCTTCTACTATAGATTTAGAAAACAAAAACAAAAGAAATTACAAAACAAGTAATAAATCGTTACAAGTAATAAATCGTTTATTTAAATAATGAGATGAATAAAAATTAATTAGACTTAAAATAAGAAATAGAACCATTGATTCTTTGATATATACTTAATTATTAAATGAACGTATATTATAATTTTACATGTGATGATTAAACCATGCAACATAAATAAAAGAGTTGTTTTATTAATCAATTATTTAACTCTTGGAGTCTTATTGTTACCAATATCGAATCCTCTTTGTCGAAGATATTTCAAAGTCAATTTATAAACTAATTCATCATTATTAGCCACGGTTAGTATTCTGGTCCACGATACTTCTCCTTGTTCATTTATCTCTGATGATAATAAATTCGAATTATGTAGAGCCATTTCTTTACATTCTTCAAAGGTTTTATTTTTTCTGTAAGCGGTACCATGCGAATCACAGGATTCCTTATTATCCATTTGTTATCTATATTTTAAATATCGATCGATACATATCTAATTTTCTTTTTAAATTTAAATAATAAGATACTATTTTTATAATGCCAAATGTTAAATAAATGGAAAATCAGTTTTGATTATTTTAATAGTTCTTGTTCTTTTTTTGAATAGGATCTCTTTTTTGGAGTAATTTTATCTGTCCATTCACCGATTAATCCTCCACATTTAACACACCTTAATAATTTCAGATGAGAAGATACAATAAATATATCTAAGAGTAAATCCTTAGTTTTATCATATTTGATGCATCGACAATCTTCCATTTGATAATTATATAACTAATAAAATTAAAAATAGTTTTGATTAAATATTGTTGAACAATATCATATATTATTAACTAATATTATTTTTATTCAACAACCTCTGCATCTGCTGTATAATAAACTATATCTTCATCGCAATTTAAAACTAAAACTATTTTATAATTAGCCTCATTTGGTCTATCAGGAAATATATCAGCAATTTCAACATCAGTTGAAATGTTTTCAGGAATATTTGCTATTTCAATACTTTTCTCTAGTGGGGAAGAGTTATCATAGAATTCTATTTGATCACCACTTAATTTGATAGTTTGTAGTGGGCTGGTATTAGCTGAGAAAGTACTTACAGATTGATCTATCTTTCCTTTTAGAAGTAATCCTTTCATACTATCAGCGAATCCACATGGAGATTCATAGGAGATCTTGACTGATTCACCTTTATTTATGATAACCCTTTCATTTTGAACGTCTGTATTATTAAAAACTTTATAACCTTCTTCCACAATAAAAGTTGGATAAATTTTATACATTGTTCCATCTTCTTTTATTAAATTAATGGGAGATATACTATCAAATTCAAGTGCATATACATCTATTGCTGAAGATAAAATAAAGCTGAAGATGGAAATGAAGGTTCCTAAAAATAATATATATAAATTATTTGTAGTTAGCATCATCCTAATATTATGAAGTTATGTATAGATAAGTGTTTCCGAGCGATATCATTAAGTATTGCCGATTTTGATGATAGCATAGGGCTCTAATATAATGTAAGTTATGGAATCGTTAAAATTAATTGTTCAGTAAAAGTACTGTCTTATACTTGTCTATTTGATTATACTAAATATAGATCTTACTACTTTAGAAATAATACAATAATAGAACTAGTGATTTGATGGTTACAGAATCTCTACTTCCATTATTATATGGTTGTCTAGCTATACATCTAATAATTATTATTTCAATTCACAGAGAATAAAAAATATAATATTATCTTGTAGTATCAAGATATAACCAACTTAGTATGTGAATGTTTAACAATTTGTTCAAATACAAAGGAAGAAGAAAAAATAAAAAATATTAATCCACTCAAATTTGTGTGAGCTAATAAGTAAACTATTAGAATTGTTTATTTTAGTAAAGAAATTTATACTTTTTTAAATTTCTTTTACCAATATTTTGAAATGTTCCAGAATTTAGAAATTTTTACTTTCTACGTCTCTATAGAAAAACAATTAATAATTTCTATTTTATTAATTAAATATATTAACTTCTAAAATTATAAATACAATACTATACTATTATATGACTAATTTGCTAATATATTAGTATATTTGTCTACTAAATTAGTAGATATATAATTAAGTGATCAAAATGTATTTTGAGTTTTCAATTCAAATCTGTTTCATGGATATAAATCTATATTTTTAAAGCTATAAAATTTTCTAGATCTAGGTAATACTTCCTTCTATTCCTATACTAAAATTCAATTTATATTGTATAAATTAGTATATACTATTTATCTGACTAAAATTTTTTCAATTTAAATTCTTTTTGTTTAAGGTGTTGTGAGTAATTAATATGATTTGTGTTTATTGTTAAGGAAAAATTAAGAGAGAAAGGGTAACGTCCCTATCATTATGTCTTTGACTGACAAACTACTGTCTCCATTAGCCCTAGTCCATATGTGATGTTTCTTTATGAATGATGGTCCCTTTAGTATGTCTGCTTTATCTTCTCCATTAGGAATGCTGCCTGGACTCCATCCGCTGTGTCCCCACTTTCTATCTTTCATGACTTGAATCCATCCTTTGCCATCACCAAAATCTAACCATGCATTAAGTACTATTTCTTCCTTTACTCTATCAGTTACCAATGTCAGGAAAAACTTGTATTCTTTGTTATCTACCAATTGGAGACCATTTGGATAGGATACAGTTATCCCATTACCTTGAAGGTTGTGCCAATATTCTGCTTTTGATTCAACATTAGTTCTATGGAATGCCAGTCCGAAACCACCAAAAGCATACTTACCCTCTAAACTCCATCCATCTGTATTATGATTACCATCCTTTATGGATAGATTATCAATTCCTGGTTTGAACATGAATGTTCCTGTCATTGCAGTGTTGAATCCAGCTGTTGGTAATTGTGAGAATTGTGGAACCTCATGATAATTCCAATAGACTCTACCGTTACCACCACCAGATTGAACTTCAAGCCAACCATTTTTGATAGGATGAGAACTTACACCACTAGCACCACTTGACAACAGTACACGATCTTGTGGAGGAGTAGTTCCCGATCTCAAAGTCATGTCTTGGCTTAATGCATTTTTGGAATCATAGAACCAATTAACGTTAGGAACTGGGAAGTTTCCTACCGGTGGTGGTGGTGGAGTTGTTAATGTCTTGCTGACTGTCATCGTGTCGGTATCCTGTTTTCCGGTCTGATCATTTCTTACAGTAAGAGTGAATTTCAAAGTATCTTCTGTATTTGGCATTATGAATTGTTTAGAGAATGGCTTAGTAGTAGGAGCATTTTCTAATACTACGCTTGGTTGGCCATCTGTTTGTACTATTGACCAACTGGTTATGGTTCCAGTAGACCTTGATCCATCCAATATCACCACTTCATTAGGATTAGCTCTCTTGATCAATTCTGGAAACTTAGCGTCAACATTTCCGATGGGTGGAGGTGGGGGTGGTGGTGTGGTGGTTCCTTTATCATTTACAGTAATTAAACAAGTTTTAATCTCTTTAACTTCGATTTGACCTTCACATTGATTTTCAAATGAAATATCATAGCCTTGTGTATTATTTACAGAAATAGAAAATTGACCTTCTTGAATAGAAATGACTTGCATTAAATTTGATGGGGCTGCTTTAAAAGAGGATGGGAATGCTGGGCTACCCAATATATTTATGATAAAATCAGATGCCTGTTTTGAACCACCATTATCGTTAATAATGTTTGTGCCTACTACTAGAAAACCTAATTGAGACTGCTCTTCCGTTGTAGGAATTTGTGAAATTGTTAATTTTTCTCCTCCACTAGTTTGTGGTGGTAATAGTAGTGATGGTAATGATAGTGGCAGTATTTGTAATTGTGGAATTGTATTTATATTATTAAGTATAGAAGAATCATCTAATGTAATAGAACAGGATTTTATCTCTCCAGCTTTGAGCTGACCTTCACATTGATTTCCGAAGGACGTTTTATATCCTTGAGTATCATTAACAGAAACTGAATAATAGCCTTCTTGAATAGAAACGATTTGAACCTTAGGAGTGTCAACTGCTTTAAATGAGGATGGGAATGATGGGCTACCCAATATATTTATGATAAAATCAGATGCCTGTTTTGAACCACCATTATCGTTAATAACGTTAGATGTTAGTATAAGCAACCCTCGTTGAGACTGCTCTTCAACTGAGGGTATTTGGGCAATTGTAGGTACTTCAACATGATCGGATTGCGCAAAACTAACAATTGGTGATATTATTATAAATAAAAATAAAGATAAAGATAAGAATAACAATGTAGCTACCATATTTATTGATTCCATCTTTAAAAGTCTGATAAATGTATATTTGTATTGAGTCACAAAAATTAGTAATAAATTATTCTAGAAATAATAACGTTCTTCTTTATTTTTAAATTTACAATCTTATTAAATAAGATAATTATTCTACTAAAAAGCTTCTAGATCATTCTAATAGTTAGTAACATTATTCTAGGTACAATTTAATGGCAAATTTTAAGTGAAATATGTTAAGAGATTTTAATATTGTTTAGCTAATTTAGAATCTAATAGTCTATTACATATGTCAATATATTTTATTATGGTGTTCCTATAAATATTATTTTACTTTATTTCTCCATAATTAATTTTATAT
>JANWKP010000347.1 GCA_025451315.1 Nitrososphaerales archaeon
CAGTATAATACATGGATCTAAGTTTTTCCTAATCCCGGCTTATACCTTCCCAGTAATAATGAATTTGTAACTACGGTAACAGAGCTCATAGCCATTGCTATTCCAGCAAGTATTGGAAGCCAACCAAATACTGATAGTCCCAGGAAAGGGACTAGTACTCCAGCGGCAACTGGTATTAGTCCAGTATTATAGGCAAAAGCCCAGAATAAGTTCTGTTTGATTTTTGAGACTGTTTTTTTTCCTAGTTCCAATGCAGTTACCACATCTCTAATATCATTTTTGATTAGGATAATGCCACCTGTTTCTTTTGCAACGTCAGTTCCAGAACCTATTGCAATTCCTAGGTCAGCTCTAGCTAAAGCAGGAGCATCATTAATTCCGTCTCCGACCATAGCCACAACTTTATTTTCTTTCGTCTTTATATTACTTACAGTCTCTTCCTTTTGACGCGGTAATACCTGAGCTATTACTCTTTCAATTCCAATCTTAGATGCAACAGCCTTTGCAGTTCTTTCATTGTCTCCAGTAAGCATTATTGATTCTATTCCTTTCTTCTTCAAGTCAAGTATCGCTTCTTTTGCACCTTCTTTTATGGTGTCAGATATCGCTATTATTCCAGATAATGAGTTATCTATTGATACTAATACTGCAGTTTTACCATCTTGTTCTAATTCCGTAAGTTTAGTTTCTATGGTTTCCGTAATTGGTAAGTTGTTATCGTTCATCATCTTTCTATTACCTATCATAATGTCATGATTAGAATGAGTTGCTTTAAGCCCATGGCCTGCTATTGCTTCAAACGAATGGGGTGACATTATATCAAGTCCTTTTTCTCTCGCCTTAGTAATAACAGCTTGAGCCAGTGGATGTTCGGACCCAGATTCTGCAATAGCGGCTAGTCTTAATAGTTGAACATCATTCATTTTATTAAGTGGTATGATATCAGTAACAGAGGGTTTTCCTTCTGTTAGTGTTCCTGTCTTATCAAATACTACTAAATTGACTTTGCTTGCTATCTCGATATGTTCGCCGCCCTTGTACAAAATTCCGTTTTCAGCACCTTTTCCAGCTCCCACCATCAAGGCTGCTGGGGTGGCTAATCCCAAAGCACAAGGACATGCAATTATCATTACAGAAACAAAGGCCAGGACGGAATAAGTTAATCCAGCATTTCCTATAAAATACCATCCAAGAAACACTCCAATTGCTGTTATTATGATGGCTGGAACAAAATATTTGGCCACTTGATCAACCATTTTTTCAAGCTTTGCTTTCCCTGTTTTAGCCTCCTCCACTAGAGTGATTATCTGGGATAATACGGTATCCTGGCCAATTTTGGTTGCTCTTACTTTTAGTAAACCATTTTTGTTAATTGTAGCCCCAATTACTTCGTCGCCTTTTACTTTGTCAACAGGTATACTTTCACCTGTTATCGCAGATTCATCTATGGAAGACGAACCATCCATTATCATTCCATCAGTAGGAACACTTTCACCTGGGCGGATAAGCATTAAGTCGCCTTCTATGACCTCTTCGACTGGAATTTTCATCTCTTTAAATTCCTTGGAAACTAATTTTAGCCCGGAGCTATCTAAAGAGGCACTTTTATCACTTGTATCTGTATCATTTTTTTCTCTTATTTCAGGTCTTAATACTCTTGCAGTTCGTGGTTTTAAGTCCAGTAACTTTCTGACTGCATCTGATGCTTTTTCTTTTGTCTTTGTTTCAAGTAGTCTTCCTACTAGAATAAGGGTAATTATTATTGCAGCCGTTTCAAAATAAACAGTTGTAAACGGAAAATATCCTGGAATTATGGTAACTATAGCACTGTATACATAGGCAGCAGTGGTACCTATAGCAATTAAAGTGTCCATATTTGATGCCTTAGCTTTAATGCCATCCCAGAACCCTCTGTAAAAGCGCCATCCAATCCAAAATTGTACTGGAGTTGCCAATGCCAAAAGTATGAAATTAGTATATTCCATCATTTCCATAGGTAGAAGGTGGCCCAGTTGTGGGACCATATGTGGTAAGCTAAGTAAAACTATGGGTATAGTTAGAACTATGCTTATTGCAACATGCATTTTTAACTTTCTTAAAGCCTTTTCAGGCTCGAGAAATTCATTTAGACATTGAGAAGAGCAAAAATAATAGGTTATTCCAACCTTTGTATAATGAATGGATCTTGAATTTTCTTCTACAAACATTCCACAAATAGGGTCCTTTGCCATGTGAGATATAGTAACTAAAACATATATAACAACTAGGCTTTACAAATGTAAAATACCAAAAATCAAAAATTAATAGATCTGAAGAATGTAGAAAAATGTCAAGTTAGTATGACACTAAGTCCCCATTTCTCTTAGATACTCGTTTCTTTACTTTTTAAATTAAAATATTATACTAAGAAGGTGTGTTAATGGGTATTGCCATTGTATGAAAAGGGCCATTTTAAAGTTGTTGGAATGTATTGTACAACCTGCAAACCCATTGTACAAAATCAATTAAAAAACAATAACGGAATTAGAAAAATTGACATAAACTATATGGCAAATAGCGTGGTGATTGAATTTGACCCTACTTTAACAAATATTAAAGAAATAAAAGAAAGTTTAGAAAAATCAGGCTACAAATTCATTAGAGTGTCTCGTTATTAACTAAAGTTATGTACCTTCTATATCATATTATCAAATCTCGTATTTATTGGCGATAAGGTATAGTAAAACAGTATTTGGATGAATCAAAAATAAATTAAAGCTTAGAATCTATCCCATATAGACGTGATTTAGGGGTTATACACTGAACTTTACAAATGTAAAGAGTAATATGTCATTATTAACTAAAAGAATTGGTATTTACATGCCGCTTAGTCTTGATAAAATCGACGTATCTATTCTTAATTCAATCTTAGAAGACGGTAGAAAATCATTCAGACAGATTTCAAGAGATACAGGAATAACTACTCCAACAGTAAAATCCAGATATGAAAGACTCGTAAATGTTGGATTTATCAAGGGCGTTTTACCAGTCTTTGACTTTGAAAAAATTGAATCAGCTGGGCAAGGAGAAAAGAATTTCATCCAATTAGAGAGCCTTAAGGAAAATGTAAAGAAAAGAAAGAATATCCGTAAGAGCAATCAGAATAGTACTTTAAAAGAAGAAATACATGAAATCCAAAAAAAAATTTCAAGTGGTCTAGCAATAAATATTGTTTGCGATTTTTGTGAGGGGCCCTTACATGGTAAACCCAAAGTTTTAAAGTTTGCGAATATTGAAAGATTCTTTTGTTGTATTTCCTGTAAATCAGGCTATAGTCAAAAATACCATGGTAGAATAGAGTCAATAAAAAGAAAATATGAGGGAAAATCTGAGTTGGATGAATAATATCTATTATGTACGGTTTGTGTCAGTACCCGTACTTTGACAGATTTTGCTCGAACTGTTGTTTACATCCCGAAGAACATAAGTATACTTTGTTGCCGTTAATTTCTGACACATGTTTTGCAGTTTTTTCGTCCACGTTCATATTACAAACTGGGTCTTTTGCCATTTACACTCTATTATTTACTAGCATATTTAACAATCTACCTTTACAAATGTAAAAAACCTTGGGACTTATGGCAGAAAGTGTGCTTTACAATTGTAAAGCTAGGAGATTATGTATCTCTATTATCCAATAAAATTAGATATGACATCAACAAAAGAAAAATACAAAATGGATGGAAATGGTAGAACATTTACTAGTTCGTCTAAAGACAAAATGACCAGGAGGTTTACAATATGACGTTACCTGCTATATCACTTTCTAACCCAAACCGATGGAAAGCACTATCGATATTATCTCTAGCCCAATTTTTGATCATATTAGATACATCCATCATTGGTGTAGCATTGCCTACTATCCAACAACAATTTAGTATAACACCAACAGACTTGCAATGGATTTTTAATGCTTATGTAATTACTTTTGGAACATTACTACTTTTAGGTGGTAAACTTTCAGACATAGTAGGTCAAAGAAAAATCTTTGCAATAGGATTTTTAGTTTCTTACAGGTTCTTCAGTACTAGCAGGACTCGCTCCAACCACTGATGCTCTTATTCTCGGAAGAGTATTGCAAGGATTAGGTGCTGCTTTGATTGCTCCTGCCGCACTTTCAATTGTGATGAACCTATTTTCAGGTAACAAGACAGAAATGAATAAGGCAATTGGTATCTGGGGAGCATCAGCACCCGCTGGAGGAACTGCAGGAGTCTTTTTAGGAGGGATTATTACTGCTTGGTTTGATTGGCCTTGGGTATTTTTGATAAATGTTCCTATTGGAATAATGGTATTAGCGTTGATTCCAAAACTAATTCCAAAACTAATTCCAAAAGGAGCAAAAAGGAAAGGCAGTATTGATTACTTGGGTGCTCTGTCAATAACAGCATCTCTGGCTCTGTTGATATACTCAATTGTTACTGCCAATGAAATTGAAGGGGGATGGCTATCCATTCAAACAATATCTATGTTAGCAACTTCCTTTGCATTACTAGGTGCCTTTATCGCAATTGAAAAAAGAACAAAAGAGCCATTGATACCTCTTGAGATTTTCAGGACACCCAATCTCCTATCTTCTAATATTGTCATGGCTTTGTTGGGAGCTGCATGGATCTCAATGTGGTTTTTCCTTAATCTTTACTTACAGCAAATATTGAATTATGGACCTCTTGAGAGCGGACTTGCACTATTACCAATGACAGGACTAATCATGGTGATTATGGTATGGACTATGCCAAAATTAATTGGGAAATTAGGAACAAAAGAAAACCTCATTATTGGACTTGGATTATTGACCTTAGGTATGACTTTGTTTAGTTTAACTCCCTATATGGCTACAGAAAATAACAACAGTTTCATATATATGGTCTACGTACTGCCAGCATCAATAGTTTCGGCTTTAGGAATGGCCTTTGCCTACATACCTATATTGACATTAGCAATATCATCTGCAAAAAAAGAATTCAGTGGAATAGCTTCAGGGCTTGTAAATACTACTTATCAAATAGGTTCCGCCATAGGTCTTGCAATTATGGTTTCAGTATCTACATTGCATTCAGAGACGTTGATAAACTTCGGAATAAACTCCCTAGAGGCTCTAAATAATGGATTTCATTTAAGCTTCATAGGTGCAGCGATCTTATCTGCAATAGCTGCAGCTATATCAACAGTATTCATAAAGAGGAAAATACACTAAGTTTTGGGACTCGAAGCCCTGTCATAAAAACAGGGAATCTAATTCTTAATTGACACCTTAAATGTAGGAGGGGAAGGATTTGAACCCATTTCTTGCATTCATGGGTTTATACTTAACAAATAAGACACAATTTTGAACTCCGATACTGGGACTCGAACCCTGATGCTTAACTTGTGGGTTTATACCTTAATTTTGAGAATTACCTTTATCGTAAAGGCTACATTAATTTTTTACAAAGACTAGAAAATTATTATTAATCTATGGTAGGTTCAAAATAATCCGAATTTATTTTCTTTATAATGAATGACCTA
>JANWKP010000348.1 GCA_025451315.1 Nitrososphaerales archaeon
AAAAATAGATTAACGAAATTATGTTAGCCAGTATATATCATTAGAAGAATGATTAATTTGTATTTGTAAATTCTGCAATCATTTCTGTATGCTTATTTCATTTTTGTAGAACCCACATGTAAAGCGCGAGTAGTGGGATTCGAATCCATAAGGTACACTTGGGGATTCTTACTTTTATTATTTTTGTTATAAATACTAGTCAAATATACAAAAAGGAGAGAATTGGTACTAGTTCTATTCTGCAACTATATTGTATTTTATATCTTGTGCAAAATTAGGCTCTGCACAACCTGGGTCTGGACAAATTAGACTCGATTTAAAATGAACAGAATAATTTCCTTTTGTAAGCGGTTCAGTTATTATATAAAACCCATCAGCAACAACTTTAGAAACACCACCTTCAATAACTCCAAAAATTCCAATATCAGGAAAGACAACCTCAAAAACGTCTGTTTGAGTTCTATATTTGATAAGATCTTTATACTTATACTCTTTATCACCTATTTTAAGATACAAACTGTTAACGCTATCTTGATCCTTCTTTGCGCTCTTGTGTAACTCCTCTACTGATGCACCTGGAGCCTCCTTGTCAGACCACTCTACCTGCATTACTGGTATTAGAAGACCTTTCCCAACTGGGACTTTACATGTTCTCTCAGATATTCCTCCATTATTAAAACTCAAATAAAAAACCGACGAATTTGTATTTGACTGACCATTCGCACATTTCTCTCCTGTACGATCGTTAACAGGACTTTCATTAGCAGGTATCTCTAATATCCATTTCCAAAAATTTTTTTGATGTTCAGCAAATGTTAAACCATATGGTTTGCTTCCTGGTGGGAAAATATTTACTGAATTTGAACCTAAAACTGGCGATAACGTTGCTGAGAATAGTAACAACATAAACAAAAAAGATACAATAACAAAGTAAGATGGTCTATTCAATCTATCTATCATCACAGTTTAGCAACTCTTTAATACAAAAGGATTATGTTTGACTTGATGCTTTCTTAGTATAATCGTTTGCTCACCAATCATAAAAAGTCATTTAGCAATAGGAAATTTCTTATTCTTATGATTGCGTTAATGGTTACTGTCTTAATTGATACTTCAGTTGTCAAGATCAATGATCTCATTGATAAATACTTTATTCCTTTGCAAAGTAAGTTAATGTTATTTGCTGTTAACAGTTCATTCTGCCTGCTTTTACAATTTTTTATAATAAAGTATTTACAGAGCTCATTTAAAAGAGATCGATTAAATAATACATTAAAGGTTCAGTCTTTCTATAAAATTTCGTTAATTTCTCTATGTGTATTAGGAACTTTGATAGGATTTTTGATATTTCAATTGTTCTATAATAACTACTACAACACATCGATCAGTATTTTCATAATTACGATAAGTTATGGAACAGCGACGGCTTTTATAATACGGTTATCTTTGTTGTTTTTCTCCTGGTTTAAATCAAACCATAACTTGATAGTCTTTTTATATTTTATATCGATGTTAGTGATAGGATTTAATCTAATCATGACAGCCGCTTACACAAGTGTCAAGGTGAGCGAGCTACCAAATCCTACTGGAGAATATGTTGGAAGTTCTGGTTTTTTTTCTAGCGATAGGTATTCCCTATTAGAAAATGCTTATAGAATTTTTTCTTTCATGTCATTTTTCAGCATATGGATTACAACAGCGGTCTTAATGATCAATTACAGAAAAAAGCCGAGTAATGCTATAGTATATTGGATTATATTGTCTATACCGTTTGTTTATTTTTTAATAACCTACTTTTATCAGTATATCTTAGGTAACATACTAATCTCATATCTGGAAATTGATCCGATAACTGTTTCTATTATATTAGGGGCATTCCTAGCATTAAGTAAACCCATCGGAGGATTGGTTTTCGGAGTTGCATTCTGGAAGATATCCAGAATTATGAGTTATGAAAGAAACATTCTGACATACATGATTATTTCTGGCTTTGGTATATTTTTAATTTTTGCAGCAAATCAAGCAGCAACACAAACTATTCCTGGCATCTATCCTCCTTTTGGACTTCTGACAATAACTGTTTTGAATATAGCAGCATTTTTCATGTTATTAGGTATTTACAATTCGGCAACACTTGTTTCAGCAAATCACAACCTGCGTAAACTTATACGTAAACACGCTTTGGAGTCAAAGTTGTTGGGACTACTAGGACATGCAGAATTGGATAACGAAATTAGAAAAACTGTCAAAGAAATTACTCAAGACAAAATTACTTTAGAAAGGCATAAAGAAGCAGAATTTGAATTTGATGAAAAGGAATTAGAAAAATATATAGATTCTGTAATAAAAGAAACAAAAAAAGAACATAAATATTAATTAATCTTTAAACTCACATGTCATTGTAACTCCTTTGTATAACAATATGGTAAAATCATTAAGCGAAAAGTTTTCAAGAATATTGTTTATATCATAAGTTTTCAAACTTTAACTTGGGATCTGTATAAGTTACTATATAACCTACACTAACCTTGATAGTAATAGTCTATATTATATTATAGAATATTTATGAAATGGGATTCGAACCGATAAGGTTCACTTGGGGGTTCTTATTTTTATAATTTATTGTTTATATAATAGTGAAGTATATAATTCGAAGCAGAAATTAGATTAGATAAGATTTAAAATGTACTCGCATGAGTCTTCTGCTTTGGAAGACCTATGAATAGCATGGAGAGAATGGGATTCGAACCGTTATCCATCAAATGTTGGCTCTATTTTCTAGTATTAACATATTAGGTTAATTAAACAGATAATAGTTTAACGATACCTAACGGTGTTTTAATATAATTTCTAATTTGTAACTAATTAGATTTATACAACTTAAACTTCAAATTTATAATTAGATCCGTTTTTTATAGGATATAATAAAGTAATAAATTTGAGATTCATGATTAATATTTATTCATCTTATTCATTATTAATATGTAATTTGATGTATTCCTTTATCTGTTTGATTTCATTTTTACCAAAATCCGCATCTTGATTATTCCAATATTGATTCCATTTTTCTTCACCTTGTTTTAATGTAGTAATTAATTCTATTTCAACAGCATCAAGATGAGAACAATTTGTATATTCTATACTCGGATTTGTTTTTACTTTTTCCATAAGAATTTCTGTGTTTAAATTTGTTTTAATTATTTCTGCTATTTCTTCAGGTAATGAGTTTAAAGCGTTTAATGCAGAATTACCATATTGTTTATAATTCTCTCTCAGTTGTTCTCTATCCTGTTCAAGAGAATGACCTATTTTAGTCAATTTGGCATTTTCAAATGAACAATTGATAGTAATGCTTTCTTGTCCTTTAACTGGAGTTAAAGAAGGTAGCAATAATGTAGATGAAAGTAATAATAGTATTAGTAAACTTGATATGACTAGAATTTTCATATTGTGAAACAATCTATAAATATTATATTAAATAAATTTTTTAAAAAATAAATAGAATATAATTTCTACAATATTTTATTAGTAATTACTACAGAATAATATTTTTTTTAATTATTTATATTACTTTAATCATTAAAATAAATTTCATTAGCGATATAATTGTTATAACACATTAATTAAAGAATCTTAATGCAAATCTGTTTTCAATGGTTTAATTGAGATAAGGAGAATTCTCAGAGTTATTTAAAAAGATGAGTAGGATTCGAATCCATAATGTACACTTGGGGGTTCTTATTTTTATAACTTAATTATAAAACTATTAGAAATAAATATATAAAATAATTAGAATTTCTTTCCTCTGATCCATACAAAAATAATAATGATAATAATGCTCCAATAGTCAATGTAGAGAAAAAATTATTCGTTTGTAATAATGCAACCGATAATTCAAGCAACTTTCTATGTACTTTTGCCAATCCAGAAGAATTCCCTTTCCTTCCAGCAACAATAGACAGCGATGAATATATACCATGTAATGATGAAATATGTCCAGGTATAGATGAATCAGACTTTAGTGTTCAAATTTTTAAGGATGTTGCAACTATACGCGATCTATCGCCTGAAGGTACTCCAGTAAATCTTGACAAGTTCCATTATACGGTAACTGAAAGGTCAATAACGGATGTATTAGGAGACGGTTTTTGTAATGCTGTTGGTTTTAGTCATAATACATTCTTCACAAAGCTAACAGACGATAATTTATTTAGATATGATATGTGTGTTAATTATGTAGGAGATTGTGAGGGACTATATATCCTGGTGAAGTGAAGACATGTACAGTAGAGAACTACATATTTTTAGGAGAGAGTCTATTTTTTTATTTGAACAACACAAAATAATATTAAAATATTAATCAAGGTAAAATGCAGAATATGACTCCTCTCTGTTTTAGACAGTATGATAAAATGTATATTGTATTAGGTACATATTTATAGTCATTTTTTGGTTTCTCCAGATTTTTGTTTTATAAAGTAAAACACCCTTGTAATTTTACAATATAATAATTTACTAATGATACATACAAAAATATGTTATAAATCATTATGACTAGATTTTGAATGTTTAAAAAATGTTTTGTAATTTTAAATAATCTATGAGAAATGTAAATATACAAAGTATATACAAATAATCGTATGACCAGTACAAGTGAGAATAAGTTACATGGTACAATAATGATAGAATGTAGAGGAAAGAGTCGTGCCATGATAATGAAAAATGTTAATAATATACCTAATGTTGTTCGTGTATCAAAGACAGAAGATGATTCAAATGGTGGGATTTTAGTTACTGTTCATGGATCTAAAGACGATATCAAAAAAGTTAAAAACAAAATTTGGGAACTTGATAATAATAAAAATATTAAAATAAATTCAATTAGTTATAGTTATAGTTAGTATTAACTTTATTATATTTTAAAATTTCTTAATATTCATTAATGCATTGGGAGATAGAGGTAATTGTACGAGTTGAAGATGTAGAAATAGACTACATAAATGAAGGATTATTACTTCATCATAGCATAACAGATATTGAAAATCCTTCAAGCATATGGATTAAGGAAAGAAAAGAAAATGGAAAGATTGTCGAGGAAAATCTGCTTGACAATCAGTATAACTATCGTATTGAATTTAAAGCGATAGTTTTTTCTACAGAAGAACAAGAAAGCCTCAGACGGTATATCACTCGAATGAATGGAGTAGATTCTAAAAAGATGTTATTTAAAACACTCACTGGAAAAGAAAAGGCGAGTAAGGCAATATCTGTAGCATCGATTTCTGCCATTATTGTATTTATAATCATATTCACTCATGAATACATAGTTTCACTTGCTCATAATGGTCATATTGAATTGAGTCATTTTTCTACGATTATAGCCTTTTCACTAGCAGGTGCGGGGGCAACATTTTTTATAGACTATTTAATAGTGTGGAAGGAAAAGTTTGGTGGCCTGAATTTTAATAAATGAATAAGGATCTTAAATTTCAAAATAGGAAGTGTTAATAGTCCTCCTCTTTTCCTATTGGTGTCGAATAATCTAGATGAAAGGCTATAACGATTTGCCTATCTGTCTGGCAACGGACTTGAAACGGTATATTGTAGTGATTATAAAAAGCAAATAATATTTATCAGTTTTACAAATTCTCATTCTATGTTCTGAAATTAATTAGTTTTGATACTATTTTCTAAAGTATTATAATACTAAACATATAATCATTAAATTTCAATAGAAAAAATGAATTTAAACCGATACGTTGCCATATAAAGTAAAATATAATAATGATGGTAATAATGAAATTTGTGACCAAGGAGAAAAAATTCTGTAATTTGTAAAATAGGAAATCTTGAACCTGGAAGTAGCAAATCAATTTATCTAACTGTAGATATACCTTATGGAATAGTAAAATCAGAGAAATCAGAGAAATATTTTATAATAAACAAAGTAAAGGTCTCTTCTGATACTTTTGAAATAGATATCAATAACAATCATGACATTTTAAAAACCAGACTTATTTCAGAGCCTTATTCATCAAATGAGAACTATTATTATAAATCTGGATATTAAATCCAAGTTTTATTTATTTCAATTCGTTTTTTATAATTGGATTATAAAATAAACTGATTCTTGGAGTGGGATTCGAACCCATAAGGTTCACTTGGGGGTTCTTATTTTTATAATTTATTATTTCTATATTATATTGTATAATTTTAAGATAAATATTATACAAGTACTAAATTTTACTTGTATGGATTCATTATTTTTGAAAAATCATGATTAACATGGGAGGGGATGGGATTTGAACCCATTACTTGCATTCACGGGTTTATACAATTTATACGAAATAGAACTTGTTTTGAGGAAGGTAAGATAACTGAATATTGGAAAAGTGATCTAGAGTTAGAGAAATGGTTTGATCCTGCGTTCGAGGAACTTATCAATAAGGAATTGATTCCTACAATTAAAAAATAAGTTCCTAAGCCATGGCATTGATTCTAATAATAATAATGATAATTGCCATCAATCCCAACTAGCTATATCTTTTTCTGCAATTATTCTTGTAGGTTTTATTCGTACAAGAACTAGACCTTCCTCACTATTTCTTTTACCATACGCTTCTGCATTATCTTTTCCCATATATCGTTCTGCTATTTTAGTAGCCCATTTTAAAACCTCTTTTTGTTTGTAAGGTTGTATTTTTGCACTGCCAAATATTGTTACAAAGGAAAATGGTGGTATCTGATCATGGCTCAGTAGAATCCATTTAATAATAATTAAATTTAACATCCTATGAAGATTGTATGTAATACATCTGAACGTCAATTCTCTGTTCTGCATTCGTA
>JANWKP010000349.1 GCA_025451315.1 Nitrososphaerales archaeon
ACCCGCATAGTATACGGGTCTATATACTAGTTATTCATTATTATATTCGTCATATAACAATGGATATTGCCGATATTCGTAACAAGAGGAGGTCTTGGATATTCCAGTAAAATTAGAGACCACTCTACATAATATTCACTTATTAGATAATTCCAATAATGCCACATTAATACATGAATTTTATCTTTATTTGAGATCTGTAAATACATCTGAAAGTTATCAAAATCAAAATCTCAAAGCCTTAATTAATATGGCAAAATTCTTTGGAAAAAATTTAGAATTCATTCAAATATCTAAAAGGGAAGAGATATTGTCATTTCTTGATACTAAAATAAAAAATAAGGAAGAGGATCCTGATGGAAAATGGATGAGAACCTGGAATGACTACCTACAACGGATAAAGTATTTTTTTAGATGGGTATATAACGAAAAATTAAGACAAGAAAGAAATGAAGAATCGTTGGATTCTTCAGATTGGGTTACTCCGTCTTTTCTGAAAATTAAGGAAAAGAAAAGTAAAAGAATTAGTCCATATCTTGAATCTGAAATCTGGGATAAAGATGACTTTCAAACAATAATAAAATATGAACCGTTGAAAAGAAATAAAGCTGCATTATCATTACTTTGGGACCTAGACGCAAGACCCCATGAAATTTCAGGTCTCAAAATAAAACATGTAAAACTAAAGCAAAAATATGGAGAAGGTGAAATTCCTTTCGAATCAAAGACTGGAACTGGTCATATTCTACTTACCTTCTCTTTTCCTTATGTTAGAGATTGGATTAATGAACATCCTTTTAAAAATGAACCAAATGCAAGTATAATTTGTAATCAAATAACAGGTGCTCCCATACACGCTGATGCCCTAAATAATTTTATGAAACATCTGAAAGAAAGGATTGAAAGACTAATTGAATCAAACCAGATAACAGATGAAGCCGAAAAAGAAAGATTGAATCTGTTGCTCAAAGTAAAGAAATGGAATCCTTATTGTATAAGACATTCCGCAATAACTGCCGATTCCGACTACCTTCCTGAATACGCGTTAAAGAAGAAAGTAAGATGGTCTATGAATTCAAAACAAGGATCTAGATATATCAAGAGAAGAATGGGTAATGAACTAAAAAACAAGATATTAGAATACAATGGAATAATTACAGAAGAAATCCAAAAGAAGAAACCTATGCAGTCAATATGTCCACGATGCGATTTATCAAATATATTGGAGAATAAATACTGTTCCAAATGTTCTTATCCACTAAAACCCGAAGCATTTGAAGAAATCAAAGAAGAAGAAAACAAGAAGATAGTAGAACTAGAATCTAGATATAAAGAAATGGATTCTGTAATACAAAATCTCGTCAAAGCCTTTTCTTCAGTGGATGAAGGAGGAAAACAGATCATAGCAAGACAGTTAATTCAATCAGGTAAGTTTGACTAGAATTTTGTCGAATTCAAAAACCAAATATATGATTTATTTCATTAACAAAATCATACAGCTTTACTCCGACTTTATCCAACATTTCGTGTTCTATATCGTACAAATATAATAGTAAACGGTTACACTTTTGACATTTTACAATAATCGTGATTTTGTTTGAATCGAGATTTTTATTTTTTACCCTTTCCCATTCATTTCTTACTTGATAATCAAAAACACCTTCTCGTTCTATTTGTTCATATAATCCCTTTTCAAAGACATCTTTCGGACTGAAATGCTTCTTTTGATTATTTGCAAATTGAAAAGATTTAGTCATGTGAGTATCGTTTTTTAAATATTCCCACATATCTTTGTCAATTTGAGATTCTATATCCGATTTAAAGCAGATTTTGATCATCTGTCTACTTGCTTCAATATTTTTTAGTTCTATGTTCATTATTTTTTTGTCCAATTCGTCTTGTGGTTCTTTTGAAAAGAATGGCGTTTTAAAATTATTTAACGTCTCGTAGAATAACAACTTAAACTCATTATCATGAATTATTTTTTTAAAAAAAATATTATTCATTGTATATCTTAAATCATGAAAATTTATCAAGAATCCAAAAGAATGTTTAGATATGTAATAGAAAAAATAACTGAGAATATCATCATACTTACCTAAACATTTAGTCAAAAGAAACTTTAGAAAATAATAATAATAATTATCGTATTTCTTATAATTTGAAGGAATAGATATAAGGTATTCATTTAATGTTAGAAGCAACATTTTCTTATACATGCTTGAACTCTTATCACAATTTTGCAACTCTAAAGTTAATGCAACTAATCTGCCTACTCTAGGAACATGATATAACAATGTTTTAAGATCTTTATTTCGTTGAGAGCGAACCCTGTTTTCATCGATGTCAAATAATCCTAATTTTACGAGTTTTTCTAACCTACGAGCGACTTTACCTTTTATCTTTATTGGTCTCTTCTTAAAAGCAATCCGTTCTTTTTCATAGTCCTTTTCATAACCTTCTTGTAAATCTTTGTTAGTAGTTCATGAAATAATTCAATCGCTTGAACAGGGAAAGAAGGTGATCGTTGATACCTCTATGTTGGGAGATCAGGCTGAGTTACTAATAGGTAGCATAATTACTAACAGATTGCTCGAGACTCATAAACATGCAAAAGAAGATGGGAGGCTAAAGGATTTGCCTGTTATTTCTATAGTAATAGAAGAAGCACCAAGAGTTTTAGGAGATGAAGTCTTAAGGAATGTAGGCTCAAATATTTATAGCGACATTGCTAGAGAGGGTAGAAAATTCAAGATTGGTCTTATAGCGATTACACAACTAACAAGTGTAATACGCAAAACAATTTTGGCAAATATGAATACAAAAGTAATTTTAGGTAACGAGCTTGCCGTAGAAAGGAAAGCAATTATAGACAGCGCTTCTCAGGATTTAACGGATGAAGATAGGAACATATCATCCATGGATAAGGGTGAAGCAATTGTTAGTTCTAACTTTAGTAAATTTGCGATACCAGTAATGATACCTCTTTTTGAAGATATGGTTAAGAATGTAACTGATCAAAGCAATAGACGTATAGGCATTGTGACATGACAATTAAGTTCGCACATATTACTGATTGTCATCTCGGTGCTTGGAGAAATGATAAATTACGGGAATATAATATCAAAGCATTTGAAAACTCAATACTGCAGTGTATTAAAGAAAAAGTAGAATTTATTGTCATTACAGGAGATTTTTTTGATATTAATATTCCAGACTTAGCTCCAGTAAAAAGGGCAGTAGAAATACTAAGACTGGTTAAAATGAAAGGAATAGAAGTTTACATGATATACGGATCACACGATTTTAGTGCAGGTACAGTGTCAATCATTGACATCCTTCATAGTGCTGGACTTTTTGTTAAAGCCGCTGAAGTTGAACAAATAGGAGATCAACAGCGGTTAAAGTTATTTCAAGATCCTAAAACATTAGTAAAAATTGCAGGTCTATCAGGCAGAATGTCAGGTTTAGATTCCAAAAATTACAAACTGATAGATCTTAATACGCTTGAATCTGAGGATGGATTAAAAATATTCCTCTTTCATACGTCAATAAATGAACTTACACCTCTAGACTTAGCTTTTGGAGATGGGATACCAATCTCTCTACTTCCTAAAGGTTTCAAATATTATGGTGGAGGACACTTGCATAGAAGGATAGAAAAAAAACATGATGGTGATAGTATGATAATATATCCAGGACCTTTATTTGGAGCCACATTTACTGATTTAGAAAAAACAGGTGAGGGCGAGAAGAGAGGATTCTACATCATCGAACTGGGAGACAAAATGATTCGTGCGGACTTTAAAGAAATTAAGGTGGTAGACCTAATTTACAAATTGGTAGATGTGGGCTACAAGACCGCCAAACAAATTGAGGCAAAATTGGAAAATACTATACAAAATTTAGATGTCAAAGGAAAGATAGTATTAATAAAAGTCAAAGGAAACATCGTATCCGGTAGGCGTTCAGATATCAGTTTCTCAAATTTTGAAGAAATTTTAAACGAAAGAGGAGCTACGGTATCTTTTATCAATAGAAATTCTCTCAATTCTGCAGAGATTGCTAAGATGAATATTTATAGTGAAAAAAGAGAGGAAATTGAAGAAAAATTGATCGGCGAAAGGACTGCATTCTTTAAGCCCGATCCCACTTTATCAGATGAAAAAATCAAAACTTTTGTGGAAAATAAACTTGTAGGTGGAAGTGCACAATTGACTGCAAAAGTTTTGCTTAATTTCCTGAAGGTTGAAAAATTAGATAAAGTGAGTGCGGCTGACTATTCCAAACAAATTTTGAAACATTTCGCGAATGTATTAAATTTTGATGACATTAGCACATGATACTACAAAAGATAGCAATAGAAAATATACGAAGTTATAAAGAACCTATTGAGATAGATATACCTGAAGGTAGAACGTTATTTCAAGGTGATATTGGATGTGGTAAGTCTACAATCTTAATGGCTATCGAATTCGCGCTCTTTGGACTAGGCGATATCGACGGCAGAGATCTATTAAGGGTAGGTAAACAAAATGGCCAAGTTACCTTAGAATTCAAAGTCAAGGATAAAATATACAAAGTCAATCGAACCCTGATTAGAAAAGGTAATAAAATATCACAAGACGCTGGGTACATTGAAGAAGATGGCATCCTAACTTATTACGCAGTCAGTGAAATGAAATCAAAGATGTTAGAAATTGTGAATATTAATGAAAAGATACAGACCAATACTACTTCCATTATCTATCGGTTTGGTATTTTTATACCCCAGGAAATGATGAAACAAATACTTTATGAGAAGGTTGATAAAAGACTGGAAATACTCAGACATGCATTTAATATTGAAGAGTATAGCACTGCCAGGAAAAACACATTAGAAATCATAATTCCTAAATTAAGGAATAGAATTAATTATAACAAAGGAGTTACTAAGGATCTTGATGATAAAGAAATTGAGCTACGTGATCTAAAAAATAAAATTGTTTCTCTCTCTGAACAAATGAAAGAATTAACAGATAAGTTATATGTTCAGAATTTGGAACTCACTGACCTAAACCAGAAGCGAGATGATTTGGGAATTAAGAAGGATCTAATCTTACAACTTAAAATAATTATCCCTCAGCTTAAACAGACCATATCGAAAGATATTC
>JANWKP010000350.1 GCA_025451315.1 Nitrososphaerales archaeon
GTATCTAGAAATAGCTCTTAACTGCCACTGTTAACTTATGCAGTAATGTAAATATCTATTTATGCTCCCTTCTACCCTATGGGTATTAGATAAGAAACAAGCAGAACATCCATTATAATTTTAATATATACTTTCTATTGACATTTTTTGGCCGAAGTGTGCTTAATAAATCAAAGGTACTAGTAATATTTAGGTTTAAGAAAAGGAAGTTATTTGTTTGTACTAAATTGGATTCAGAGATTTGCAGAATATCCAATTTATAAAAAGGAAAAAGTAGTTGCATTCATAATAGATGAAACAGTTGTGCCAGATCGAAAACCTTTCTACAATCTCTGTCCTACCTTACTACTATGAATTTAAATTTTCCAAAGACAAATTTTGAAAAAATGGTTTACTAATCTTTATGCTTACTCTCTTTTTACTAATAGATAATGAGGAATATTTGCAAGCGTTGCTGGATATGAAGTTTTGTATTCCCATCCTTCCCTAAGTAATTTTCGTGCGGTATCTAGGTCATCAACAGCAAATATATCTATAATTTTTTTTCCTCTTATTTTTTGTTCTACTTCAGTTTTATTTTCATTTTGTGACATATGCTTATGAACATGTTCTAAACCATTGTCATCCATTAACTTCCAGTAAACTTTCTCACCATATCCATTTTCAATTTTTTTAAACCATATCATTTGTTCTGGAAAACCAGAAGATTTACATCGATTACATTCGTGCATCTTTTTTTGCGGTTGGGATGCTTCCGCATTATTATATGTAGACATAAGTAAACTCTTTAAATCATGCTTATAATAATTGAGAACTTGAAGGGGAGGGGGAGAGGATTGAAAGGTATTTTGAGTATCCTAGTTGGGTCAAGTAGTGTCTTAATTAAGTAATTTGTATTATAATTATAATTTATTTTGTAGTAAGAAATTAACTATACCTGTCACAATTCTATTTTAAATAATAGAGTCATTCTATTTTAATTCATTTATAAATAATATTTCTATAAATTATATTAAACAACTCTACTAAGAATTATAATTTTCTAAAATTGAGAAATAGTATATTTTTACTTTGTTTATCATTCCATAATATAGTATTAGCAAATATCATCTTTTATTTATACTAGTCGAAAAAGGTTAATTATATCATTATAGTTCCACCATCAACAATAATGGTATTCCCAGTAGAATAAGAAAAATCGTCACTTGCCAAATGAGACGCAATTTTCGCTACCTCTTCAGGCTTTCCCCATCTTTTGAGAGAAGTCTCCTCTTCAGCAATAGATTTATGTTTTTCGTCCATTGAGTAATATGTTGCATCTGTGGATATATTTCCTAATGCCAAAGTATACGCTCTAATATTATAAATTCCATATTCTCTTGCGATATGTTTGGTTAGACCTATGACACCAGATTTTGCTATTGTGTAAGGAGATCCTTCAATATGACCACTAAGAGCAGGCGTTGATGATATATTAATAATTACACCACCGCTTTTATTATTAATTAGATTATCTTTTTTTACCATTTGTGAAATGACTGCCTTGGCTAGCCTAATTGATCCCAATAGATCTACATTAAGTATATCCATAAATTGGGCAATTTCTATTTCATGCAAATTTTTATACCATAATTCTTTATCAAATCTATACCCTGCATTGTTAATTAAAATATCAATTTTACCAAATTTTTTTATTATATCACATATGCAATAGTCTATGTTACTATTATTGGTTACATCTAATTCTATTGGATAAGTTTTACCATTAATAATTTCAGATACTTTTTTAGCATTTTCCATATGTCTAGAACAAACAATTACAATAGAACCACACATTTCTGCAAAATATTTAGCCATCCAATATCCTATCCCTCTCGAGGATCCGCTAATTAAAATAATTTTATCTTCTAAAGACACGTCACTGATAAGATATGTTCCCATGTATGTAAGTTTGGGGAAATTAAGCAAATACGTTTATTTAAATGGATAATTGTACAATATTAATGAGTTGGGTCCTGTAGTAAATACTAATGATAAATCAATCCTCGTGTTAAGAGGATAAGTGAACTTATTGAAAATTGTAGATTCTTAAACCTTAGATTTACTCAATTAAACGAAATATCTTATTTAAAATTTATTTGAGTTGGTATTTTTATTTTTAAGGATAAGACGATAACCGAAGTAGTCTGATAATCACTTTCCTCTATAATTTTATTTTTTTTATGAAACATTTCTTTTTATTTCCCTATTTATTCTTAATATATTATTTTATGATTAAAATAAAATTAATCATTTAGTTAGTTATTACTACCAACGATCGTTTGCTCATAGGAAGAACGAATACAATTAATCTTTGTTAGAGCATATAATTAATAATTTGTATGCTTTATAAGGTTACCAAATATATTTCAAACCCGAAAAATCCTAGAGTAAGATTTTCTCCTTAGCCGTTCAGGAAATGGTAACTATTCTTAATATTCTAACTTGTTATCATTTTTAATAATGTGAAGTGCGAATGTAGAAATGTTTTTGTTATTGATGTAGTTGATTAAGTATTAATTATTGAATTTATATTAGTTAAAAAGATTAATTATTATTTCAATTAATATATGATTGGGTTGAAATAAAGCTAATACTTTAAGTCAGATAATAATCAGTCAAATCATGATTAAATCCATTTTTATTTACCTTCCAGGTCAGATCTATAATTATAGTTTTTTTATAGCAATAAATATAAAGAATATTTGATGTTTAGATATGGTAACAAATGTTTTAAATGCTAGTGTCTGATCAAGATGACTGTAGGGGATTTGATTGATTAGAAGATTCAGTTTATGAAAGGCTTATCCTATTCAATCCCGATGCATTTTAGATTGGATTGAAATAGATTGAATCAAAGATAGAGAACGTGCAATTATCTGCTTATTTATTAATTTTTGACTCTCATCGTCTGCTAGGAATCCACTCATTTATATTTATATTAATAAAAATATTGAATTTCATAATTAATTAATTCACCAGAATATATTAGTAAGGATACCCTGATCATATACAAGGAATATATCCCCAACTGTTATAAATTGGGAAATCTATCAGTTTGTGATGAAAATAATTTTAACATCTACTGCCTTAATCTCTCTTTTAGCTATGGGAATCATAGGAACAAGTGATACTAATACTTTAGAAAATGCATTTGCTCAAATAAATCCAGAAAATCCACCAGTTATGGAAGAAGATAAAAATATTGAAATAATGACATTATCCAATCAGTCTGAGCCTATGTTGAATTGGACTGGAACAATTGAAGTAGGGACTACCATAGGTGAAGCATTCAAATCAAAAATTAATGTTAACATGATAGATGCAATAAAGGCAGCCCTAGTAAATATTGGATTGAATTCAACTGTGAAAGAAGCTGAATTGACTGAAGCGTATGGTTATTTAGTTTACAAAATGAAGATTATAGGTGAAGATATGAAAAAATATAAGGTAATAGTAGACCCAGGAAATGGAGAAGTGTTATTGAAAAAAGAAATTTCAGGTTATGATGAACATAACATGAAATACAGCGATGAAAAGGATGGCAAATATGGTCACGAGTATAAAATGATGACGGAAGATAAGAAATACTGAATAAATATTCAAAATTTAGTAATTGAACGTTAAATTTTCTTTTTTTTTATCTCAACACACATGGCTCTTTTCCTACTTTGATACAACCTTGCAAATAGATTTCATCACATCTATCCAAGATGTAGTATGATAGAAGAATCTTCTACTTGTAGAACCCTATCAAAAGATCAGTAATAAAATTCTCATACTATTATAAGAGATGTTATCTAATTTTTAACTACATTGAATTTTCCAACAGATAGAAAAGAAAATTCCGAGGAGAAGGAAAATGTAGATTTCGCTGCGATACTTACTGGAAGAGAAGAAGTTCCAGTAGTTGATACTTTAGATACAGCTCTAGCAACCTTTCAATCTACAGAGGATAAAGAGAATCTAAAATACTCTGTGAAAGTTACAGACACTGATAAAATAAAAGAAGTTCGTATTGATATAGGAAAACCAGTTGAGAAAACAGCAGAGGTTGTTGCTGAATTGTTTAAATCTGACACTCCATCATCTGAAGTTTTGGCCAACTTGTGTGAAGGAAATATAAATAATAAAGAACTCAAAGGTCCTCTAAAGGGAAGGAATACACAAGAATTATTATCAAAAATAGAGAAAGGAGAAGCCTATGTAGATATAATTACAGAGGATAAACCTAATGGCAAAGTAAGAGGACAAATTAAAAGATTAGCATCTTCTTGATGGTTAAACTTGTCATTAATATGATTTTCTTTCAGAAATATTTGTCCATTAATATTATCGCAGTAAAAAATAATTAGAAATAATTTAATATAAAATTAGATCTACTTAGTTATGTTCTCTATTTCTTTGCCAATGTTTGCAACGATGTTCTTTGCGTTTTCAGTGATGTTGCCTCCAAGATCAGTTGCATTCTTTTGAATTGGAATGACTTGACCAGTCTCATCGGAAGATGGACTTATCATTGTCTGATTTGTTTCTTTTAATATCTTCTGCTCAGTTTGATTTGTACCATCATATAGTGCAAATATCGAAACGGTAAATGATGTTAAAATAAGTATTGATGAAAAAAATCCTGTTGCCAATCTTATAAATATTTTATTGTATATAAGAATATTTGTTAATATGGGATTCACTAACTCTATAAAAATATTTTGTAAAATATAACATAAACCATAACAAGGAATTGATTAAAAATATTTTAAGAGCATAAATTCATTCATTAATAATATTACTCTTTTTTTGGTTCATCTGCAACTAATTCTTCTATGAGCTTTCCAGCATCCTTGGATTGGTTTTGGACTTGTTCTAATTTTTCTCCCACAAGTGCATCTTCCGTTGTAACATTCGTATTATTTTCTAATTCGTCACCTGCTAAATCATTTATTTGTGAAAGGGTTGTTTGTAACGGAAGTATTAAAAGTATTGAAATTATAATAGATTTGTTATTCATTGTAAATACGAGAATTATCCTTTTACTTTAACATTTCTCATTTCTTTGAAAAATTTATTTTTATCTTTAGAAGCATGGCTTAAATTTTCGGCTGTATGATAATTTCCTCTATATACCTGTTCAATTCCTGAATTGGTCGACAAACAGATTGCTTATTTTAGATTTAAATTCTCAACATTTTCATCTGAATAATCTATGAAATATTCGAAACAATCAAAGATAATCATCGATACTCTGTATTATGTAATTGATCAGTGAACACAAATTGGTGGTTACAATAATACAATTATTCTTGAAGTACTCCTGATGGCATATAATACGTGATTTTTACTTTGTATAGTTAGACTAAATTATGAAATTGATTCATACTTTAATTAAGGTAATCAAATATATAATATATAAATAAATTTTCAACAAAGTACATTTAAATAGCTAAAAC
>JANWKP010000351.1 GCA_025451315.1 Nitrososphaerales archaeon
ACTGAAACAACTGCTACTGCCTCTCCTACCAAACCTAATGCTACTGAAACAACTGCTGCTGTTACTAAACCTAAGGTTAGTGAGTCTCATTATGCGGCGACCATTAATAAACTTCAGCCAGGAGACAAGGTAAAATACTGTTATAGCTTTCACTCCAAGTTTGGATCATTAGGTTCAGGCGAAGGACAGTTTAATCGACCGCATGATATTGTCTTTGATTCAAAAGGCTTTTTATACATCAATGATCGTGAACTAAACAATTTCCAAAAGTTCTCTCCTGATGGTAAGTTTATTTCCGCATTTGGGCAGAAGGGTACAGATTTAGGGCAATATTCAAGCCCTTACAGTATGGCTATCGACGCTAACGATGATATTTATGTCCTAGATAGGGGAAACGATCGTATTGTTAAAGTAGATACAGAAGGAAATGTTGTTGGAGCATTATATTCCTATGATGGTCAGTGGATTACAAGCAATGATCAGATCAAGGAGGCAGATAAAAAAAGTAAAGATAAAAGCAAAGAAAATACTCAATTTGCTAGTCCAGAAGCAATGGCAATTGACAAAGATGGAAACTTTTATGTAACCGATACCGGACACAATAGAATTATTAAATTTGATAAAAACTTTAAATATGTTTCACAATTTGGTGAAGAAGGTTCAGGGCCAGGTCAATTTGATCATCCTCACGGAATAGGCCTAGACTCTGATGGAAACATTTATATCAATACACTAAATGCTGCGAAAATTCAAAAGTTTACAAATGACGGTAAATTTATCAAAGAATGGGGAAGTGAGGGTACCGGTAACGGTCAATTTACCCTACCTTTGGAGCATTTAAAGGTTGATCCAGCAGACAGAGTATTTATCACAGATGGTGAAGGTAATCCTCGAGTACAGGTATTCAATACAGACGGAAAATACCTTACACAATTTGGTAAAATAGGAATAGGTGATGGTCAAATGCAGTTACCAGAACATATTGCATTTGATGCTAAAGATAAGAAAGCAACTGTATATGTTGTAGACAGAGGAAATCATAGAATACAGACATTTTTGCCCTGTAATGAATAAACAAAAAAACGAGAAGTTGAAAGAAACAATAAACTAAGAGGATGAACTTCCATTAGAATTTTTTTTATTGTTATCATCAATATGTTGTATTTTTTTAAAGTTTGATTTAATTGCTAATGTATCTGCTATAATCGATGATTCTAATTTTGCACTTGTTGGTGATTGGGGATGCACTTCAGATACGAAAAAAACGGTAATGCAATAGAAAATAAACGACCTGAAATTCGTTATATACCTCGAAGATTTATCTTAAAAAAAAACTCCTGATCGTTGGATTGAAATTGTGGATTCAATCGATGAAAATATGAAGAATAGAATAGGTAATCAGGAAGTCTTATATCCCAAACTCTTGGAAAAGTATATGTATCATTTTGGCTTAATTAAGCAGTATTATTCTTTCGATTATAATAACATCCATTTTGTTGATGTCAACCGAAATATCCTATTTGCCAGGTTCAGAACAACATAAATTTGTAGAAAAAGATTTATCACAAACCACAAAAAAAGAGAATATACAATGGATTAAATCTTTTAACATAAGCCTCAATATTCCTCAGATTGTGATAATAATGATTTCTGCGATTCAATCAATAAACTAAGAGAAGCATATCACCGGGTGATTGATAGATAGAATGTTGATTTAGTATTAAGTGGACATGCTCACAATTACCAAAGAACATATTCATTAATTTTTAACGAAAATAATGCAACAAGTCCAATCATTACATCTAATCACACTAACCTATATCCCGACATAAAAGGGTAGATCCATCTCGTTGTTGGAACTGAAGTTATAGACATGGTAAAATTTTCTTCAAAAAAACCATATATATCATATCAGCAAGATGATCATTTTGGTTTTGTTAATATTGATGTAGTAGATAATGAAAATACATTAAGAAGAATATTCTATTCAAACGATCACATGATATTGGACAAATTTGAAATAAGCAAATAGTTACCTATCTATAGTTAAATGTACATTTAATATTACTACTATACTTACATAAAAAATAATTGTCTATATATTTTTTATTTATAACAAATATTTTATAAAATCCAAGATAGATAATAATTCAGTTTCTATAAACAGTTAGTAAAATCCTTATTAAAAATGTATAAAATCAAACCTATATTGAAATGGGGAATAGCTAAAAATCTATATATCGACTACAATCAGATTTGACTTTTGATAATAATCCTTTGAGTGTAATTGTGTCATCGTTAAATAGTCACTTTAAAATCTATACAAATAAATTACAATTTATTATTATTTACTTATTTTAAATCACATCTAGTATAAGAAAATATATTGATACATAAAATCTAATAGTACAAGTCTGTATAAAATTCTATTGTAATTTATATAGAACTATATGCCAGAGTAGTTACTTGTATCACATTATTTTTAAAGACAAAGTCACACATAGGACACATGCAAACTAGTATATATAATAAGAAAAAAGATACATCAATCCTCAGAAAGAATCAAATTTTTATATATCAATTAACACTATTATTAATTCTACAATTTCAAAAAAGGTATTGAATATTAAAAATCTTTTAAATAAATAGGAATGTGAAATAAATGGTAAAAAATCTTGTATTGCTATCTTTTCTTTTAACAGGAATCTTTAGTTTAACATTACATCTCAACAGTCTTGCGTTTGCTCAAAATTCATCTACAACAGATAATTCAGAAACACACAAAAATTTCAATATCGCTGTAGCGTCAGATTGGGGATGTAATGAAGATGCACAGAAAACTTCTGATAATATCCAGTCAAGTAATCCAGAGCTGGTAATTGCAGGGGGTGACCTGAGTTATGCTGGATCTGGAACCTGCTGGACCGATATTATTGCCCCATTTGAGTCTAAAACAATTATATCAATGGGAGACCACGAATACCACGATACCGACGGTGGGAAAACCGGGGTAGTGAATGATTACTTGAAGCCACTTGGAATAAAAAATTCATATTATTCTTTCAACATAAATAACGCTCATATCGTTGCTATGGATCCATATGTTCCTTACGATACTAATTCAGCCCAATATAAATTCATAGTAGATGATTTAAATGATGCTTCTAAGAACCCCAACATTGACTGGATATTTGTAATAGAACATATTCCATTTTATACTTCTCCATCTAAGCATCCTGCTGATACTACCATCAGAGATATATTTCACCCATTGTTTGACAAATATAACGTTGATTTAGTATTTAGTGGAGATAATCACAATTATCAGAGAACATATCCACTCACCTATAATACTGATGATAGCTCTTCTCCTACTATATCAAAAAATGATGGCAATAAATATCAAGATGACAAATCTGGAGTAATTTATCTAATAACAGGTACTGCTGGTAGATCTCATTATGATATTAAGCAACAATCTTCATTCGTTGTAAAACAAGATGACACTCAGTTTGGTTTTCTGAATATCGACATTAAGGGTGACCAAGCATTAGTGGGAACTTTTTATGCAAATGAGAAGGATCCAAATGCTAATCCTGTCGCTAGTACGGATCAGATAGGTAACATTGTGGACCAATTTACAATTTCAAAAAACGCAATATCAGGATCACAGAGCTAATGGAATAGAATCAAGCTAGATTGATTTAACTGCCAAAATCTAACTAACCAGATTAATTTTGGTAGATACCAAACCTATTCATAAAATTTTATTAGGAAATATAATAGGATATAATATATTGCTCTTCTTTAGTTACTAATACAATGATTAGACAATTATACAATAGCTTATGGACTAAATATTATACCTTAATCGGACGATATATTCTCAATAAAGAAAAATAATTATATTCCTATGGTGTTATTAGATTTAATTAACCATATTAATCATCAATTTAAACGATCAAAGTGTGAGATGAAGTAATTGAATAGAGTGCGCAATTAACAGCATCGAAATACTACTAGTATACTAGCGCTGCTTCATCTGTTATTTTTTATACTTTTTTGTATTCCATATCTAGTAACTGTTCTAATGGATTCAAAAGAGATTTATCGGTATTAGTATTAGTTTTTACAAATTGACTATCTTCTCCTTATTTGATGGATTTAACTCTGAGAATTTGACCTATTGATGAATAGTTGCGTAAAATTCTACGTTTACTTCTTTTCTCTGACCTTAAATACCAAATTGCCCACTTATTACGGTTGTTGTATTACAAGAGTCTAAAAACCAAGAAATCACAATATTTTATTTTACATTATAATTCATAATATAACATGTGCCTCAAAATATTTATTCATCGATTGAATCAATAAAAGTTAAAAAGAATAACAATGTTAAAACATACAAATACAAGTTATATCAAACAAACAATAAATAAAGTAAAATAACACATTAAACATTTTAACAATTTTTAAAAAAATTGAAATTTGTGTTATTCCTGATAGACCATTAATCACAAAGATATATCCTTTTATCTTATATTTACTAAATAATTATAATTATAATATGATAGAACAATGTGAAAGTTGTGGCACATCAAATATAGAAGTTATTCCTTCAAAAGAAAATGGAAAAGAAAAATTGTTATGCAATCAATGTAGACCTGCAGATGGAGCCTATGGTTATTGATTTATTGATTGATTATTATTAATTCACAATTAATATATCAACAATTCTGCTTATTTTTTTATTTATTTCATAAATATATTTAATTAAATTATAAAATATATATAATATGTTTCTGCCTATCAATTTTTGTAAACCAATAACGAAGTGACTTGCTCTTTATACATGTAATTGATATATGTTTTGTTGCTTACAGATCCAGTATGAAATTTACAAATTTGGTTACAAGTTTGTATAAAACTCAAAAAATAATGGCGAAAAAACATCTTTATGCGGTGTTTCATAACATCATCAACACAAGAATTAATATTATTGGACAGCAAAAATTAATACCATTTAAAAGTGTAATATCATATGGCTTAATTTTAAAGACTAATTGGATGTAAAAAGAAATGGAAATATCTTACACTGATCTTATAGGATTAGAAACAATTACTGTAGATAATCACAATTTAGGAAAGGTAATTGCAATTGATGAAACAAAGCAAAATCGTTATTTTATAGCCTTAAAAAAAGGTCTCTTAAAAGATGAAGAGTTTCGTATTCCTGCAAATTCAATAACCAATATTTCGCTTAATGAATCAAAACTAACCATAAATTTAAAAGAAGATGAAGTAAAACATGGTTACGAACTTTTAAATCAGAGGGATCCTTCTTCCGATTTAATTAGTGGCAAATCAAATTCCTCTTTCTCAATACCTTTTCAAAAGGACAAAATAAAGTACCAGTCTTTATCATCTGATTTAGAAAAACCTTACCCAGAAAAATCAATTGAAACAGTCAAAGTAGATAAATACATTTGTGAAATGTGTCAAGACCAATTTAAAGATATTTCCCAATTTGAGTCACATCGAAAGAATAAACATTCTGGTCCAATAGATATTTAATAATTAACCTTTAATAATATCAAATTTAGTCAATTATTACGAGCATGACTCAATTCTACAAACTTTTTATTGAATGTCTATCGGAATGGTCAATAAAAGCAGAACAGTGTGACAGCAATGAATGTCTTGAAGAGTGTAGAAAAGGATTACTGGATAATCTTGATAAAATATTTCCATATTCAAAAGATGTAGAATTTGAAACTGATAAAGTAAATTATATCCTCTCATCAATGTTTTTTTTATCAAATCGATTAGTTAAAGCTTCAATTGGCTTGGCCCAATTGGACAAATCGTTAGAAAATCTTAAACAAGTGGGTAATTTGAGCTTTGAAAATAGGGAAAATAATGAGACTTACAACAAATTTATCCATGATTTAAATGAAATACTGGAAAAATATTTCTAAAATTTATGGACTACTCTTTGACATTAATTTAAAAAGCATTTCCAAACTGATTGTGATATTCTAAAGAAATCTCTAAACGAAAA
>JANWKP010000352.1 GCA_025451315.1 Nitrososphaerales archaeon
ATACAGTGGGTGTCGTAAGGGCTGTATTTGATTGTCGACGAGCATCAGATGTTTTTACCATTACTTTTGGTGATAAGAATACTATATGAATATTTCATAAAAAAGATATAACTAAAACAAGTTAGGCAGCAGGCTTTAGTGAAGTTTTTGAATTCTAATGTAATGGCCATTGTTAACTATGACTTTTAGTTTTAGTAGAATAATACTGGACCAATTATGACTGCTTTGGTTTCTTAGGGGGGCTATTCATCTAATAATATGGCCATGATTTTAGCCCTCAAGATTTCTATACCGTATTAATCCAAAGCAAACCCCTCGTTTACTAATAATTTCTAAAGTGAATTTTGTTTCTCTAACCAAATTCAGACAATCTTTATATTCTCCTTTTGCTCAAAACCAGCTGTTATGGGAAATATAACCCAAAAAAGACATATTGCAATACTTTCAGCAGTAATTGTTTTGTCAACTCTTATGATAACAAGCATGGTTGCATCGTCATTGTTTGACCAAAAAGCCGATGCTCTCAAGAAATTCAACAAGAAGGCTGGGTCAGGTGGCAACGGTGGTAATGGAGGAAACGGTGGGATAACGGGAGGAAACTTTATTTCAACAGGAAACGGTGGCAACGGTGGTAATGGAGGAAACGGTGGCAACGGTGGTAATGGCGGCTCTGGAAACACCGGTGTGTCTGGTAGTGGCTCCTCAGGTGATACCGGCGGCGGCGGCACTGGCGACTAAGTAGGCTTAATAACTATTTTTGACAATCTTTTAAGTATCATTTTCTTTGAATATTTGATTATACCTAATTAAAAAAGATAGGGGGCCTATCTTATCTTTTGTTGTATGAGCGTACTTACTATCGATAGGTGTTTGACACGTTAACATAAAATAGAGCCCTTAATTAATAACAACAGATTTTGTTTATACATTATATATTATTGTGTGCAATCGCTTCTGCAAGTACTTGAAATACCTGCTTGGCAAGGCTAGTACGGACACCATTATACTCCGTATTAGCCTTAATAATACAAAAAATCAGTTACTATATAAAAACAACCTCTTTCAGTGGAAGATATCCAACTACATCCTTAAGGAAATTTCCTTAATTTCTACTAATTTAAATACCCCTTAAATAATTGAATGGTAGTATCACTGGTTAATCCTATACTAAAAATCATGTTATCTAAAAGGTTAAGTTTCAGCTAATATCGCTGTTTAATTTAATAAGGGATATTTTAATAATTATGCAAGTTTAAATCAAATGTTTGTCAGTCCTACAGTGGTAACAGGTAATATCATAGCCGATTTTTCTATCTTCGAAAGGGACAAAACTATTGCATTTTCGACAAAAAGTAAAATCAATTGGATGACCATATTTGTCTTTCGCATCTTTGATTTCTTTAGTTAGTTTCAAGTAAGTGGACGCGACCTCTGTATAAGAAATAAAATTCTATTAAAAAAAGATAATGTTACCTGATTATTTGTACACTATCATTTGTATCCTCTTGATGTCCAGAAAAAAAGTATTATCCCATATCCATTGATAGTTCTCATCTATATCCATAACCATAGAAGATTTGGTCGTTCAATGATAAAATGCAGAATGAGTGTAATGAGTGTAATGAGTGTAAAAACCCATCCGCTAGTATTCTCTAGTGCGTATCAGTTCATAGAGCGTTTCATTTTCATCTTTTAATTTATTAAGAGATAGAGGACGATAATTTCCGACACTCTTTAACATGCTTCTTATTGTTGTCGACGGGTTAAAACTAAGCCTTCGCAAAGAATTGCACTTATTAAGCCAAGGAGACAAGATATCGGTTATTTCTTTGAAATCATCTACACCTTTTACATTCACTAAATAAGGTATCAATATTCTCCATAGACAATAGTGTCTGAAATCATCTAACGGTATATCAAGTAAATTATTAATCCAAGGTATTCCACTTCCACTAGTGAAGTATCTTTCTTTTTTCCTTTTCGAAGTTTTGAGTAATCTTAATTTTATATCAATTTCTTGTTGTATGAGCCAATCTTCAAATTTAAACAAGATATGTTCATGTTTCTGTTCTTTTATTTCCTGTATATTGTCTAATTTTACAGCTTTCTGTTGTCCATTCTCAACAATCGTTACAATGTTTTTGTATTTTGAGTTAATTGTACCTGGTACTCTTAGTAAGCAAGATTTAGATGAAGGATTATGATTTGGGTCTGATTTACCATCTGAAAAATACCATGCTGAAAACCTCATAAAGAGAGTAGTTAAATTTTGATTTAGCTCCTCTGCATATTTATTAAAATGTATACTTGTTAACATTTCATCAAAACAGACTGGTTGATAAATATGGTAGCCACCACCTGTCCACAATACTAAAGGATTACCCTTTATTCCCTGTTTTATTTTTAAAACGCTTTTCTGTACGGTCTTTTTCAATTGTTTTTCGGTGTTTTTGTATTTTAAGAAATTGCTTGAATCAATGTCAATCATAATCATAACGTTTTTGGTAGTATTAAGCCCATTGTAACCAGTGTAAACAGGATACGCATTAATTCGACAATCAAGAAAGCCGGATTTACCAAATACTTGTAGAATCTCTTTACTATCTTTAACTTCAATTTGTCCGTTGAAGTACGTCATCACCTTTAATGGGAATAGTGGCAAGCTCGACTTAAGGAGTGAAAGAATATATTCAATATTTTCTTCGACTAGATTGATGCTGGGATAAGACTCTTTACCTATATCATGATGGCCCATTAGAGTAGGTCTTCAATATCATACTCATTACACTCATTTGGCTCACTTTTTTCGCTACATTTAATCTTGACATCTTTTTGTTTATATTCATCTAGAAATCTTTCTATCTTTTCCCTATCCTCGAAGTACACGTATGAGATTTTGGCCGATCTTCTTTCGGAATCTTTCGCACCAAATTTGTCCCTTAGAATTTTTGATATCGTCTTTTTGTATATCGTACCGTATCTTTCAGTATGATATTCATTATTTTTAAAAAAATCACGCTCACCATTGCTTTTCTCTATTACTAAATCCCATATTTCATTGAAGGGTAAATTTCCGTCAGGGTATTTATCGAATAATATTATTACACTGTCAAGGACTATTTTCTCTAGTGAATTTTCTTTACTTTTTTGTTTCTCATTTAATATGATTTCTAAAACATTTTCAATTCTTTCTTGCAATTCTGTATTGTAAAAAACTTGCAGTATAGGTTTGCATAACTCATTGTTTCTACCATCTAATCGCGTTTGAATGTCTACTATAGGTTTGTGATAATTCATAATCCTATATGCTAGAAGAAGTTTACGTAGACTCTCAAAGTATTCTCTTATTTTTATAAAATTAGGGTTTCTTACAATTTTTACTTCTTTGATATCTAATTCAGGCCTTCCTATGTAATTTGAAAATTTAAATATCCTGTCTAATACGCCTTTAGCTGTAATAGGATTCGGAGCTCTTTCTGCCAGCATCACTTTCAGTCCAAATGTATGAAAGTGCTCTTGGTCTCCATTTTGGTTTATTCGTTGTACCTTTTTGCCATTTTCATAACCTGTTTTAAGAATGCTCATCATGTCCTTATCCTTGTCAATTTTTTCAGCTTCATCTAAGATTAAGGTACACTGACCTGCTTCTAATGTCCCAAATACACGGAAAATATTTGCAACCGTCGGGTCTGTCATGCTGACAGGCCTGTAGGCCAATAGCTCAATGAAATTGCCGATAGCAGATTTACCATTACCGTTATCTGAAACAAACATTGTATAAGGTACCGTGGCAAACAAATCTTGGAAATACGAAATTATATTTAATGCAACAAGGTAATCAAGAACATAACCATCATGGACTATGAATTTGGCAACAAGTAACCGAATTTTTTTAAAGATAGTATCTATGGTCACTTTTTTTTCTATTATAGCGGCGGCATACTTTTCTAATTCTTCCTTATCTCTAAAAATATAAGCGTTAGATGCATATCTGTCCTTATCCATTGGTTTAATTACTTTCTTTTCTTCGCCTTGATGCTCTTCTATTTCAGGTATTAAACTCAATTTGCCATTATCATTAAAAGCCAAAAAAACATCACCTCCCACAACTACGGATTCATATAATGTCTTATTTTTAGTAACTTTGTATGTCTTAATTATATCCTTCCCCTTGGTTTCTTTCTTTTCTTCCTTTTCTATTAGTCCAATTCTTTTGACTATTTTATAGTGATTTAAGTTGAGAATTCTGTAAAATTCGTTGAGTATAATTTCATCTCTTAAACCTAACTTTTCTAATTCTCGTTTCAGATTGACTTTCATATCGTTCCACTTTGGAAGTATGGTTAGGTTAATGTCTTCCTTCATCAAACTAGGATTAAAAGTTATTATTATGGATTTAGTGCTACACTTAATTGAGTTTACTAGACTCTTAAAATGACCTGATGTGTTACCTAAATTAAAATCGTCATCTTTATTAGTTGAATCATCGGTATTAGTCATGCTTAGTATTGTGACTCCTCAATTAGGACAAATCCATAATCGCAGATGAAGGATTTGACTGTTGGTTCGTGTGTCCTTTACTATTATAGAGGCTTGATTCTGTCTCAAGAGCTGGTTGGCGAACCTCTAATTGAGACGGAGTCAAGATATTCTTTCTATTTATGGACGTTTTGCATTGGCTACAGGTTACATAGAATGGATTATTACCTTTGTAAACCCACGTGTATCTGCACTTGTTGCATTTAATCAAGGCTGATTCCGAATTAATCATTGCTGTAGTAGTAGACTCATTTTATATAAGATTTACCTATTAAACTTATAATTATTGTAAGATTTATATCTCCTATTAAGTAATTAATAGTTACTTTTAGATAAATATTAAAATATTTATATACATTTTTATAATTTTTTTAAATCCAAAAGGTCATAACGATCGTCATAATCGTGTTTGTAAAATAAAGTAGCTATAATTGTAGAGAATAAGTTTGAAGTCAACGCACTTTTTAGTAATGATGCTTAAACCGGCAAAGCAATCATTCATTGTGTTAGATTATTTCTTGTAACAGCGTTGTTAATAATGGGGTTACTTTCAATATTACAGTTTCATGAATATTGGGTCTATAATAATGATTAACAAAGACAGAATTGGAAATTCTTCCCTGTAACATGTCTATTATTTCAGATTCAATCCCTCTATTTCGAAGAAATGTTGCAAAAATTTTACGACAGTAAATCATTTTCATGTCAAAATTATTGTCAATGGATATCTTTTTTCTAAGTGAATTATAGTAATTCTCTTTGTCAGGAGTTTTTCTTGCTATTTCCAAGATTTGGTCATTTGCAATGCTAACATAGGCATTCTTTGTCTTTCTCAGAAAAATCTCAGGAAATTGATAGTGTCTCAGAAGCCCTCTATCAGAGTCAACGTAATCATTCTCTTTCGTTTTAATTAACCAAATTGCTTTTTGGGCTTCACCTGGCCGAAGGCCTGTAAGGGTATTAAATAATAAAATATTTTTGTATTCGTATGGCAAAACTAATGATACATTGTTTATCCATTCTATCATAGATTTAAGGTCATTTTCTTGTCCATCAAATATTCTCTGGAATGTATTAAGCGACTTGTTACCGTTTGACCATTTGAGCTGATATCTTTTGATGATTCCAAGCCAATCGTCGTACTTACCTAAGAATTTAGAAAGAGCAGCCAAGGCCTTCATGACATGTGATTTAGTATCGGGTGTTAATTTTACAACTGAAGAAGCATCTTTGTTTTGAAGAATATGATAAAATCGTCTAGCATAACTAACCTTATCCCTAATACTAGATTTACTATGCTTTTCATTACTTAGGTAACTCCTAAAATCAATCCAAAAATCGTCACTTGCTGACCTTACCGAATTTGGTAAGGTCTCTCTATTGTCTTTTTTCTCATCAAAGAGTTGATTCTCGATAATCTTAATATTTTCAATTTTATGGCCTGTATTTGATAATTTGTAGCATTTAATGTCATGTTTATTAAAAGAATCCAAACAGAGGATGCTCCGGCCGGGATTTGAACCCGGGATCGTCGCCTTGAGAGGGCGAAATGCTTAGCCGGACTGTGTGGTTACTTTGGTTCATAACCTCTACACCACCGG
>JANWKP010000353.1 GCA_025451315.1 Nitrososphaerales archaeon
AATTTTCACCCAACAAGACCTTCCCGCAGTGTATTCAGCAAAGGGTTTCCAAAGTATTATATTAATAACCCCTCAAGTTTAATAAAAAACGCAGTAGGCTCCGGTGGTGTAGAGGTTATTAACCAAAGTAGCCACACAGTCCGGCTAAGCATTTCGCCCTCTCAAGGTTCTTTTTCGCTGGTAGACCATCAAAAAACGACTATCCCGGGTTCAAATCGATTTGAAATCGATCATCATCGCGGTTTGGCTCTAAAAGATCTAGAATATGATATAAAGTCCGTCGAGTGTATTATCAAAGGATCTAACTTTTGGAATTCATTCAGCAATTATCTATTGGAATTCAATACCCAAAAGACCGTTTATAGCCGGCTTTCATATGCAAAAAGATACTACTATCTACTAATTAGTAGAAACTTTAATGAACTTCACACCATGTCTAATGACAAACGAACCCACATTATGAAATCAATGACATCTTTGTCTAAATATTTGGGAATTTATGACAAATGGAAGAACATAGTAACAAGATTCAATCTAAAGTGGTCATCGGGATTTAATGGGGTCGAAGTTTTCAAAAGGATAATAGAACCAGAAAATACGCTTGATTCAATGATTTGTTCTCTACGGTCGACCTTGACAAATAGTGATATTCCCTTTGGTCATAGAAATATTCTACTATATTGCACTATCACCGGTCTTCGGGCTGCTGAAGCGATAGAAAGTATAAAGTTAATCAAGAATGAAAATTCTAGATTACGCTACATCTCAAATGACAGTCATATGATTAAGCATTATGAATTTCCAGAAATATTTATCAGAAGGACAAAGAAGGCATATTGTAGCGTTATAAACGCTGATTTAATTGATCTTGCTCTTTCCTGTCCTGTTGTGAATGTTACTGCATTCAGATCATATTTTACCAAAAGACGAATTCCACTAAACATGAACTATGGTAGAAAGATATTTGCGACCTATCTTCGTAACAAGGGAATAGAGCCAGAGATAATAGATCTACTTCAAGGAAGAATTGGTAGTTCGGTGTTTGTAAATCACTATTACCGTCCAGATATTAAAGAGATAATTACAAAGAAGATAAAACCCGTGTTAGATGAGTTGAGGAAAGAATTGACTGACTGACATATCTGGATTTGACCATGTCAGAGAAAAGTTAACTAGCTTGCATAATTTGATTGTTGATTGACAATGACTCTAATGACAGGAATGACGCTATTATCAAACCCCAGCGTACGGTTTAGTACAAATATGCCTTTAGATTTCTTCACTAGCCATTTTCCATGAAGTGCTTTAGGATATTCATCTCCTGAATTCATTTGATTGATATTTGATGGAGGGGCCCTCTAGAACAAATGAATTAAACTGAGACTCTATATTTGCGTCATTTGCGTCACTGATTCAATTCCCTGAATCCAGACCCAATATATCTCAAATTATAAATATGTAGTAGAAATTTCGAATAAAAAAAAGTACCAGAATGATTATAAGTATAAATTTCCTTCCACAATGTGCTATTTGAACTGTAACGGAATATGCGAAAGATATAGAGCTAAAAGAAATCCCAATATCCCATCTAGATACCCGGAAGGACAGAAAAGATGCACATTATGTGAGATATTCATAAAATGGGAGGGTAATCCATATTGTCCATGTTGTAACCATAGGTTAAGAACAAGGCCATATCGCAAGGGCCTAATGAGGGAGAAATACAGGGAAGCTACCATAAAGCGATATTGAATTATCACTTTTGTATAGATCACACAACAATGATTCTTCTGACATTCAGCTAACTCGACATTAGATCGCAATGTCCAGGTCAAATTCAATATTTACACGCTTGGACGGGGGAACTAATAGACTCAACAACCATTACCATTGAATTCTAAATATAATAGCTATTGTTAACTATACCTCTATTGTGTTACAGAATTACCTGATGTGATAATGATTGATAACGTAAGAGAAAGGTTGACTGAGAATTTGGGCCGCTCACCTTCTTTTTGTTTGAATGATTTGTGTCTAAGCATGCTAGGGGGTGTTTTTTCTTTCAGCTATTGTGTTGGGATCTACGGTTGAGATGTAAGAAAATTTGCTCTTTAGCAATAATGTTACCCTAAAGTCTGTAAATGGTTTTAAATACCATTGTAAACCATTAAATGTGCTTAATGTTTCAAAGTGTTAGAATCTAATTTGAGCTATTTTAGTGGCTTGTTCAATAATAATACCTGATGATCCAGGGCGCCACTGATGAGGAATTAAATGAGCTAGCAGTAATTGTCGGAATGACTTCATTTTGGAGCAACGTATTACACGTCCAGAACTATGATTATAACAAGTTTGTGCAAGAACTAAAGCAAATGGGAGAACATGTTTCAAAAAAAGGATAATCCATAATATCTGTCGAAACGTTGTTTATTCAACTGTGACTCGTGACACTACTTTTTAGTCTCTTTTCAATAGTTGTCCATTCTTGGCAGCGCCTATACGTAAATACTCGTTCTATTATGGACATTACCTGTATCCGGTTTTTTTAGGGTCAGATAAGGTGGATCCAGGTGTTATCAATCAAATGTTAGAGAGGAGAGGGCTTTGTTTTTAGTGTCATCTGAGTCACTAGAGTCACAACAATTCAGGGAGTTAATTACTACCGATTACGTATGAACTGAAGCAAACTCAAGATTACAGATTTACTCCAAGAAGGATGAGTATTCAATGCAATAAATATTCCAACTAGAAGTGGGAAGAAAAAAATACACTAGGGTGTAGATCTTTCCCCCATTCTAGGAACGTTAGATGAGACTTGTCGGATAGATGAGTCGGTAAAATAGTTTATATAAAATAGTATTTAATGATAATAGAAATGAGACTTAAACACTGTATAATATACGTCAATTGTACAATTTTTCAAGATCGATAATCTTGGAATATTCAAAATAGGGTCAAACTCCTTCAGACCCTCTATGTGCAGATTAAATTCATTGCTCCTCAACATTCTGTCTATACCGTTAATGAGATAGAAGCAAACCGGCCTAGACTAAATAGATTGATACTTTGATCTTTCAGAAGGAGCTTCCTACCTTTAGTTTGTTTGAATCATTTGAATGATTTAGGCTGTTAGGGGATGTTTTTTCTTACAGCTATGGCATAGACAGGAAGATACTGTAAGAAAAATTACCCCTTAGTCCTTACAGTCAGAAAATCTAATTGTTGATACCAATTCTTATTCCATTTGATTCAAGTGTGATGAATCACTTATCTATTAGAAAGGGGCCAGTATAATTATATATCAAGATAAGAGAATCATCATTGAGCAATGTAATCTGGATAGGATTTCCATGCGAATCTGTTCATTTAGATAGACTTTTGTACGGTTACGCAGGCAAGTAACTATATTGAACAAGAAACCATACCATTTTACTTTAATATGTTAGCGGTTTTTTTTTAAACAACTCTCTTATATAGAATACTCATTGATATTTTGATGAAAAAACAGATATCTCTTTATCTCAGTGTAGCTTTGCTGCTCTCGGGATTGACAATGACTAATATTTCACATTTAGTATATGCTGACAGTAATGTGGACCAATTAATAGATAAATTCTTTAAGAAATGTATTAAAGCCGACGATCAAAAGAAAGCAGATCAGTCAGAAAAGCAAGCCGAACACCATGGTGAAAAATTCGGCGACACTGTGGCTTTTTGTGGGGTTGCCAATTAACTATTCTTTTTTTTATGTTGATTAGTCACTGATCATGTCGTTTAATCTCTTTTAAAGCGTTTTCCTACAATAGTGACATTACACTTTTGAGATTAAATGAAATATCAATTATCCTGGGTATATAGAGTGAAAGCACAGCCTCCCAAAGAAGTATTAATCTACGAAATATCAACAATGATTTATCGAAAATTTTGGTGACGGCAGATTCGCAATTTCTGACTAACATCACCATTATCACAAATTAGAAATATTGTTACTTGAGTTCAAATTATATTTAGATATTGATAAATCGAGAAACATTTGTTCTTCAGGCCCTAGGGGTATCATGAAGAATTTTGGTGAGGGGGGGCGCTCACTTATCGTTTACTGGTATAACAGGGATGGTTAAAGACTGATGCTAGGAGTGTTTTTTTCTTAACGCTGTCTGTATAGAGGTGACAATGTCATAAGGAAATCTCCGTTAATGGACATAATTCTCTGTTCAAAACCCTTAATCGGTATATAATGCCATTATAAACCATGATTAATCTAGGACCGTAATAGAATCTAGTTTACTAATCTTCTAGTTGTCATCATGGTAATCCCAACTGACCCTCAGGGCCCCACTCTATCAACCTAAAGAAATCATTCAGACTAAACGATGAATCTTTGTGGTATGTTCGTGGAGAACTCTTTAGAGCAATTGATATGTTTATGGATCATTTAGACTTTGACATGAAGCCGTGGGATATTGAAGACCCAGAAACTGGAAGGAAAGAAATCTACATTGAAGACAAAAACATATTGAGAAAAATGTACAAGTTAAAACATATGTATGAAAACCAACAGCAACGTCAATCACAACAACTACAGATTAACTCAAACAATTGGAATTTTGGCTCTGTTCCACCACAACTATTGAAGAAACAAAGTTAAGATTTTTATATAAAATATCTAATCAAAAAACATTGTAGTATTTGCAATCTTATCAAACAACTCGCCTTCATAACTACGGTCATCACGGTCTACAAAGCCAAAATCTAATATTACATCCTCATTTTGTAGATAAATATTATCAAATATTATAATACCTTCAGGATCATATGATATCATCTCATATCCTAAATGTCCTCCATATTTCATTTCAGTGATATTTTGTAGGGTACCATGAACCCCCGCCTCGAGCATTTGATTATACTGTTTGGTTATCCATTTCAACGCCGTATTTTCATTTGATTGACTGCTATTAAGGCGTTCTATATTTAAATTCATATCTATTCCAGGTCCATACAAATTTAATATACTAGTGTTCTCATAGGAATCGGCATAACCTGTATCAAAATATTCTTGTGGATATTTCACTGTAACTTTATGTATGGGGTCTAGATATGTCTTCCAATCTTGTTGTGCTAAAGTGGTTGGGGCCCCAAACCATAGAATCATAATTATCACTACTATTGTTACCAAACCCAAAATCTTTAACATTCCAATCTTCTGTAACATTAATCTAATATTTAGCTTTTATAGAATATTTAGGAATTTTTTGTTAAAAAAAGGGTATAAATTCTTGATTCTGAATTTCTCAAGTTTTGGCGACGGCTATCGTCATCTATTCTAATTGGAACACTATTGTAGTTTCGATGAAATTCAGTAAACAATTGATATTGTAATAAATCGTAATGGACTAAAGTATGGTTAACAATGAGCGATAGTTTATCATTGCTTTCACTGCAGTTTTGAGCTCTAACTTCAAAAGTCTTCGTTGACTCAAAGAGGGTGACAAATGCCTCTCTCCTATAGATTTACTACTTATTGAGAATTTCTTTCTCATGTTCCCACTTTCGCTGTTTAGTTATATACGGTATCTCTCCATTACATTTTTAACATGACGGCGCGGGACAAAATAGATGATGCAAAGTATTTACTTGCATTGCTAAAAGATAAAAATGACCGGACAGAGGTAAGGGCTTTGTTATCAGGACTATTGGCCATAATTAGGAGTATACCTGATCATCTATTGGAAGAATATAATACCAAATTAGCTTTAAACATTTCCTTA
>JANWKP010000354.1 GCA_025451315.1 Nitrososphaerales archaeon
TTATTCTTTACCTCTACAGATTACTAATACATTGGAATTATTTCTTAAACTTAAACCAAGAAAATACAAATACAGAGTACATTACAATAACAATGGATGTTCTATTGTTCTCAAATCTAATTTGCATATTAGACTAGGAATAGGACATTCACAGCTATAGATCGTTCGTTAAGTTAACAGACCTGCCACAATATATTATCGACTTTAGGAATAATTTAGATATTAAAACTGATATACCTCTTAACTAACAAATCCTACTTCATACTTACTAAATGGCTATATCAACTATTATATTATAAAATATTCATTATAAGCACATATAATTTTCTTCAAACTTATTTAATATTCTCGCTATTCTTTTGTCACAACATCCATATCTTTTCTGATTTCTTTTTTTATTCTGTCTGATAATTGTTCATCTCCTTCCTCTCCAGATTTTCCAACAATATTTGATTCATCATCGCTATATTCATTTTCTCCTTTACTATCAATCGATGACATTAATTCTAGTTATAGAATACTCAGTTTTTAATTTTTTAATTGTTTCTTATATAACTATTCTAAGGAATTATTGAGAAAGAAAGAAGGAATAAAATTTAAAATGAATAGGATGACCAAAAATATTACACAAAAATAAAATGATTCTGGATAATGGCGAAAATATATATACTAAAATTTTGACAGCTGGTGTTACATCCCGATGAACTAATTAAACTATGAACACTATGAGAAAGATAATCTCAAAATCAAAGATAATTTAGAATTAACTAGTATATTCTATAGGAGATTGTACGTCAATTACAAATCCATTTAGTGGACAACCATATCCTCCAACTGCCTAACATGATTAAATAAAAAGGATTATTGATTCTAGTGCTAACTCACTAAATTCCAACAAAATCCTTATAACATTATTTAACTCTAGTTACAAATAAATTCTACAACCATAGAATCGTATCTAACGCGGGATTGACTCTATATCTAGTATTATGGGTCAATCCTTTCTCCTTCATTTATTAACAATAAATATTCTTGACTTTGTTATTCCTCTGAAGAAAAGAAGTATGACTCATTAATTGCTTACATTTAAGATTGGTATCAGAGGCTACAATAATACCAATCTTTTCTTGACATGTTTGATGGATTGTTGGTGCAAACAGAGCAGGTAGCATTAATACTTAAAGATGGTCATATAAATAAGACTATTGTTTTTGAATGTAAAATAAAAATTAATTAAATTAATAAATTAATTTCAGAACATAGAATAGAATGAAAATTTAAGATATCAGTAAATATATTCTACGCAATGCTAATTTAGTCATTAATCTACCAGTTGACGGAAAACAGGGCAACAACTGTAAAAGTCAGATGTCATATTCTGGACTTGTTCTTGTGTATTCACACCCAATATTAGCATTCAACGATGTTTAGGCTATGACAATTTATTACTAGTAGTTGGTTAACTAGGTTTACCGATTTTTAAATACCCTCCAACATAACACATGTTACACTATTCTTCGTCAAAAAAACATAAGGGCCTGAATAGCCATAGTCTAACCCATACCTGATCTGTATTGGTCCATCCATTCAGGCTATGGCTATTCTATAATAAAAAATAATAGTAATTTAAATTTTAATTCCTAAATTTCGATTATTTATTTAGTATTTCTTATCTTCGATAACCTTCATTAATCATAAATTAATGATAAAAATTATAAAAAGTAATCTAATCTTTCGATTTACTACCAAAATTGAAGTAATTCTGAATATTCGCTTGGAATATTTTTGTGCAATTTCTATAGATTGTTATTGGCTTATGTATATCCTAATATAGACCCATTTATTATTTCACAACCAATTCATCATAACCAATTTGAAAAATTATATGATATGCCCTCTTTTCATATAGTTACTAGATAATGAGCATTCTGAAATAATTATATATGAAATAATACTTGATTAAAATAATAATAAATAAAATTTAATTCTCTCCATATCTAAATTATTATTAACTTGGTAATTTTTGTTGATAATGGTTATGGTTTGAATTCGATTTCATTTTTTTGTATTGTTCAAATATCAGTGTCATAAATAACGATTCTGTAGAATTTTCTTTTCCTCTTACATCTATTGCCCTTGAATATTTGTATGAAGATCGTAACATGTCTTCAAATAATATACGATTCTTTTTCCTCAATACAAAAGAAAAATTATACCATTTATCTAATTCTTGTTTTAATATTGTTGAATCTATATTATAATCATAAATATCATTATTATCATCTTTTGATAAATTATCAAGTCTACCAAAACTAGAAGTTCGCTCCTTTAACATCTTGTAATGATGCAATATTATAGACATTATAATAGGATGTATTCTGATTGGATTAACCGCATTAGAACATGCAGAATTATACAAATTTGCAATTGAGAACATATGTGAAAATAATCCTTTATCATTAATTCTTCAAATATTTGCTAAATAATTTCCATTCTTTCTCTTCTAAAACTGCAGCAATCCTAAACGATGGTATTGTTCTACCCATAATAATGATTTGCAAGAAGTTTGTAGAATATAATATGTAGAATACTAGTAGTAGGGAGAGAGAGCAGTTGTAAAAAACAATATTCTGGAATTAAAAAATAAAATTAGGAGAATTAATAATAATTAATGTGTTTTGTGATTATGTTCATTCAATTCTTCTACTGAACTAAAAGCCTCTCCACATTGACAATTGTATTTCTTTTCTTCATTATTTTGGGCATCTAGTTGATCTGACATATTATTATCATGTGAAACAAATTATTTATTGATAGGAGCACTTTATTATCAAAACAAAATAGGAATATAGTTCTACTAGAATACGAATCTTGGATTGGAGATATCGCAGACACCAATGTCAACAAATATCCCCTTACTCGGCCGACAACTAAGGTCAACCTATTATATATGTATACTTTATTTCTTTTATGTATTATAGACAAAATAACCCTAACCTATTACGCTAAACAAAATAGGAATAATGTCCTAGAACAAATGTTTCCAACGTTGGAATCTAATGTTACAGAAGAATCTTCTAGTCCAAATACTGTTAAATATTGCTGAAAATGTGCAATCTTGCACATTTAATAATTTACAAGAAATGATGTAAATGTTGTAAATATTTTATATTATTTTTTATCTCTAAATACCCCTTTTTTAATAAAATAAGTGAAAAATTGGATAACACAAACAATAACAAAGACGACGTTTGGGATGCCTTTTGGAAAGCAGTTGCCATTCTGTGGGAGCACAAGGTCCACCTGGTCCACAAGGTCCATCAGGAATTAATGGTTCAAATGGAGCACAAGGTCCACCAGGAATTCAAGGTCCTCCTGGAATAACTGAACTTAATGATACGAATACATACCTAGTTAATTCAAACCAAACCAACAATTCTACCACTTTTAATATAGGACAAGCAATTTGTGATCCTGGGGATTTTGTAGTAAACGGTGGAAATAGTATTGTTGAATTTAGTTCAACTCAACCATTTCAGTTTTTTGATAGACCTATTTTATCTCCTGTTGTTGGAAGTGGCTGGGAAGTAGTATACATTCCTGGCGTTAATGGAGTAGTAGTTTGGACAACCCATACAATTTGCTTTGACAATCCACCAGCCCATTGAGATAGACATTCCTTAAATCTCTATCCATTTTTTTATTTTTTTTCTAATAACAGACACTTAGTTTAATAATTAAAATATAGATTAATTTGAGAACATAGAACGAGAATTTCAAGAGATATTAAATACATTTATCATTATTTAGTACATATTTCCTACCTAAAAAATAGAAAATCAAACCAAAGAAGTCATAGTCAATCATCAGTGGTTGGGATCCTGTCAGTTCAGGCTATGGCAATTAAATTATCTCCAACTATTAAATATCATGTATTATGAAATCTAATACAGTCCAAAGAAAGAATAATGTCGTGGTCTTCTATTGTTATGAATATTCCTTAGAGGGCTATGGCAATAATTAAATAAATTGTCTCAAATTATTAAATAGTATAATAACAGTAAGAGAATACCTTATACAATCACTACAGCCATAGCCTTCATTACCTCTCCCCAGAGAAAGGGCTATGGTTTTCTTCTCTTCTCTTTTCTTCTTCTTTTGTTAAAATTGTTACTATAATTTACACTGATTAATGCAAAATGAATGAAATAATTTATTACTATTCATTTATTATTTCGATTGTTATTATTTATTCTCATCTTGATTGCAATCGTAATTTGCTCTAAAATGTGACTTTCCACTATCCGTAACATACAGATAACCTGCTGAGTCTATTGCTATGTCATGAGGAATTAGAAATTGATTATCCTTGCATCCAAGCGAACCCCACATGGTGATAAAGTTGTTTTCACTATCAAATTTTTGTACTCTCACATTTCGTGTATCTACAACATAGACATTACCTTCAGAATCAACAACTATACCATGATCTTCGATAAATTGACCCTCGTCCTTTCCTTCGCTTCCCCACATTTTTATGAACTTGCCATTGCTATCAAATACTGAGACTCTAGAATTTTGTCTACCATCCGTGACATAGACGTAATCATTTGAATCTACTGTTATATCATGTTGATGAACAAATTGACCCTTCTTTGAACCTTCTTTACCCCACATCTTGATGAACTTGCCCTCACTATCAAATTTTTGTACTCTTAGATTGGCTTGATCGCTAACATACACATTATCTTTTGAATCTACTGCAACTCCCCATGGTTTTTTAAATTCACCTTTCTTTGAACCTTCTTTACCCCACATCTTGATGAACTTGCCCTCACTATCAAATTTTTGAATATTTTTTCCTGAATATTCAGCAACATAAATATTATTTAAAGAATCTACGGCCATACTTTCAGGTTGCAAAAATTTACTAGGGCCTATGCCTTTTGTACCCCATTTAGTAATAAAATTTCCATCTTTATCAAATTTCTGGATATTGCAATTTTCGGCATCACTCACGTACACATTATCTTGAGAATCAATAGTTATTCCATGAGCATGAAGAAACTGTCCATTTTTTGATCCTGCATTGCCCCAACTATCTATAATATTTCCATCCTTGTCAAATTTTTTTACAAAGTGAAAGTCTGAAGAATAAGAATCAGAACTCAAGTCATCATTAGATGACAAAACAGATTCAATTTGGTTATTTATACAATTCTCAGTATCTGTATCCTCGGAATTTGATTGTGAATAAGCAAGATTATATTCGAATGTAATAAGAATGCCGTTTATTATAACAATAAAAGAGATTGTAATTATTAATTTGTATATTTGGTAAAAATTATCAAGATGCAATTTCTTTATTATATGTTCAAAATATTATATTAACTTTAACATTACATTATTTAAGAATGTAGTTATCATTTCTTTAACCATTTTTCTTATTTTTCAGAGTATCCTTCAAACATAAAAAAATTGAATCAATGATGTTAAAAATATGTCATTTAGTTTGCAACCCTAAGGAACAACAGATAGTTTACAAAATCCGATTCCCCATTATTTAAATATCATATAGAGGGTTAAACTACTGAGTTAATATAATAATACAGAATGTACTCATTTTGTATAATACAACACCAATGGAACACTTAATTATATGTTAAGATATACAACACGTATAAGAGTTAGAAATATCAGAGATTATAATTCAAAATAGATAAATGAATCAAAAATAATTAATAACGGTCCGTTTTAATTATTTTGCAATTTTTGCAATATAGATTACCTTCTTTATCAATTACCTGTAATTTTCTATGACATTTAGTACATAAAAGGCGTTGTTGATCAATGATTTTCTTTCGTATCATAGTAAGGATAAATGGAATGACAAATGTAGTTAGAGCATAACCCAGTAATCGTATTAACAGACTATTATTACCAGATTTAGGATTATTTCTATATCATTTCATAATTTTTAGTATTACTAATATTAGAAATAGGTTATATTAACGAATTTTCATACGAGTTCTAAGTAGTTATGAAAATCACATGTTAAGTTAAATAGAATATCGCTATTATGGTATCTAAAAAGAATTAGTTTGGATAAATTTGTGTTCTTTTTAATTTACAGTGTATATTGCAGTATGAATTATCTCATTGTAGTTAACCTATGTTAACACTTTGTCTCCAATTAGAAGATTTAGTATTTATTATAAAGAGGGATATGAAACTAAATAATGATGTATGGATTCAAATATATCAAACACAACAAGGCAAGGTTTAAACCAGATAAAAGAGAAGAAGGAATAAAGATACTTGCAAATTTTTTCAATGAATATGAAAATCAAATTAAAGGATTCAAGGGTTTTATAATAATGAATAGCGCAGATGATTCACAAGAAACTATAGCTTTAACTTTTTGGGAAACAAAAGAAGATATGGATACATATCATAAGCTTAATAATAAATGGTTTAATATAATTACAGAAAGAATTAAACCATTATTCGAACGTTTGCCAGAGAGAGGTGATTATACTATATTTAATTTTAAGACATCATTTTCATCTTAAATTATTATAACCATAATGAAAATAATTTTACTTATTCTCAGAAATTAGAAACTCTATCTATTAATATCCTCTGCTGAATACCTTTGTAAACGTGTTCCGAAAGAAATACCGGAAACGGTTTTAAAATGTGTTAATCTTAGTAAAGAGATATAATTTAAGATTTACTTTTGATCTTAATTTAATAATTAAAAAATAATAATATTTTTACCTTAGCGTTCTATACCAAATGCTAATTTTATTGTAGCATGATATTTCGTAACCCTACCATTATTTGGGTCTACGACCGCAGTTTTACTTACAACCTCAAGCCCTGTAATTCCTCGTATTGTTTTCGTTGCATCTTGGAGCGCAACTTCCACTGCCTCTTCCCATCCTTTATCAGAACTACCAACAAGTTCCACTATATTTGCAATTGATTCTGACATATTTGTTAGGGAATAAAGTAATTATTAAACATTGTTATGAAATTAGAGTTGTGTGTTTTGAATCTGGTTTAAAAAATTAATTTTCCTCACTATTGTAATCATAATAAATATTTGTAGATTTTTTCAATAACATATCATAATATAATAAAACTTAATTTTGTTATAAAATTGTTCACAGCTTGTGGAATTCCATGGTTGTTGTAGGACTGCAAACATTAACTTGAGGTTAAGCTAGGAATTTGCAATCACAACTTTAAAAGTACTTTATTTTATATAATAATTAGAAAAAATGATCTAAACTTATAATATAAATTGAAAAGAAAAAATTCTACGTATTGATAATTAATGCGATACCGATCTCGGTACAAAAATAAGAGTTTAACATACAGCATTAAAGAAGATATTTATTATTCATGATAAACATCTCAAAGATGTAAGACCATGGAACAATTTTATGATATAATGGAACAATTTTATGATATAATGGAACTACTATATGATAAGAGATCTATTACATTATTATTGGTTAAAGTTCTTGTAATCAATAAATTGATAAATAAAGAAATGATCTTAGTATAGGTTAAAGTAGCATTATTCTCAAATATATCAAATGTTAAATTCTAAAGTTGCATGAAATCTAATGAAATTATTGTGATACTCTAAGTAGCAATAACTGTCAA
>JANWKP010000355.1 GCA_025451315.1 Nitrososphaerales archaeon
AGACAAAAATTATGTACTCTGCCTTTCTAAGCTATAACCAATTAAACGAATACCTTTCTATTTTGATAGAAAACAACCTAATAGAGTATCTTGATGGAACTAAAACATTCAAGACTACAGAAAAAGGATTAAACTATCTTAATATACATAACGAAATTAGAAAATTGGTACCACAACAAAATACAGATATCAAAAATGACTAATTAAATTAAATAAAGTTTTTTGATATAGATTAATATACACCTATTTTTTTATAGTAATCCTAATTCTGTATCCATTTAAAATTAGTTTCTAGCAATAAGAAGCTAAATCATGATATTATTTGTTTATTAAACTTGATAATATATGAACTGTATTTGTAATGCGATATGGTAACTAGCTCATTGATATAACTACCTTGGAGAATGGGTATTATTTTCCTTATGTTATCATTCTAGATAGTGTGGAATCGATTCCAATAAGAACATTATGTTAGTAATAATTCTACAATAGTAAACTCATATTTTAGAACCACTAACGATATTATTCTAATATATTATAGAATCATTTTAGTAAAGATTGAATAATTAACTCTTATTCATACTATTCATATTCATACTACCATTATATAATGTAATTATTCCTAATATAGTTAGAATTCCTATAAAAGCAAAAGCAATACCTGTAAATCTTGAAATCCGTATTCCTTTTGACCACATTTTTTCTCCAAATATTATTCCAGCAAATAGAAGCATCCATGCTATATTCATCCATCCTAATGCTACCATCAATAGAAAATAAGGCCAACAACATCCTATGCAATATAATCCATGATATGTTCCCATTTTTATTGCTCCTATTGTACTACTGCCATTCCATCTTCTTGTAAAGAAGGCCAAAGGAGATTCACAGTATCCTAAGCATTTTCTTTTTAAAGAACTAAATTGATACAAGCCAGAAATAATTAACAGAATTCCATATACAATCTCTAAATCTATTGCTCTATATATCATAAACAAATTATTCATCAAGATAGACCAAGACATCAAGAGCAAAATTCCAGTCAATGACCATATTAACAGATACGATACAACAAAGAGTATCGTTTTTATAGAATAATTAATTGAGGATGAAAAGAGTAATGGAAATTGTCGGTGTTTATTATTGATTCGTTTAGAAATATCAATATGATAATCACTATTATTATTATTTCCAACTATTAACCTATTATACAATACTACCATAGGAATAATAGCTGGAAACATCATCGCAGCCATTCCAATTGTCCAGCTTACAGTAAATATAGATATTGCAATAGGATTTAGTGTCATCATAGCTTCCATCATTATTAACATATCAGGATCTTTGATAGCGAATAACCATGCTATCAAAGAAACAAAAATAAGGGATGCAAGAATTATTTTTTGTACTTTATACATTAAAAATTACCAAATCTTATTACTATAATCTATAAAATTAAAATTATGGTCCACTCCAATCAAATTGTATATGTTTGCTTGACCTACCACTTCTTTCCCATTTGTATCCTATTTCTGGAACATCAACTTTATCTGATACTGCTCTTCCCCATGTTGCAACTGTACCTGGTCCCACTTCACTTCCAGGGGCATTTATTGTTTGTACTCTCTTTCCTGGTGGTGTCATAGGTCCTGTCAATGCTTCCGCTCTTGCAATTATCTTTCCAGGAATTTCTGCACTCCAATAGGAAAGGTCATCAGCAACTTGAAACTTGATAGGAGCAAAATTTATTCCACGATGTTCTCCTATAAGCTTTGCAAATTGAGCCATAAAACCACCAGCCTTTCCACTAAAAATCATTTCTAAAGCCTTCCGTTGTTGTTGGTCGGCTTGTTCATCGAAAAAAACTGCAATAGTCGCTTTTGTATTACCTGCCCAGATATTACCCTCAAAACTTGATAATGCCAATACATTTAAACCATCAATAGATGTTTCACCATAATTGCCATTATTAATATGATAAGCCAAAACACCATCACAGTCACCATAACTTGGAGTTTGAGCAAATATACAAGGGCAAGGAATATTACATTTACATACATCAAACCAATCTCCAGAAATTTTCCATTTTGGAATATTGACTGAAGTTGCCATTATGTTATGTTATTTAACAAAACGAAGTATTTTAGTTTTTAATGTTGTTTCATTTTTCTTTACATAGTCATAAATATTATAATATTATAACTTTTGCTAAAAAGAAAAATATATCAAATAAATAAGATAAATAAAAAATGAATGTAGCAAATATGCTATTCTGATAAATATAAAATGAGAAATGTTGGATTTGAAATCTGAAGATATATAATTCATATGATTTCTATAGTTATGGTTCTCTATATTCTACAACTGTATAAAATGTGTTCTTTCCAGAATCATCAAAATTAAACTTGGTGTAGTTATCAACATTTAGTTCTGTCTTCATACAAGATTAATCTTATAGCAGAAATAATAGAAACTTTTTGAACCAGACATTACTATTCTGGAAGTATTGTGTTTAAATTTTGTACAAGGAGGTTTTATTGAATATACTCTTAGGTGATATTAGCTTATGAAGATGTCTCTCTCAACAACTGCTCAGGACTTAATAGATTGCTTATCCTCTTTTAGAACCGTTATCGGTATTCTAAAACTATATGTATAATTTTTTAATTATAGACTTATTCATTTACTTATTATAAAATTCTACTGATTGTCCATTATAGTAATCTTTTTGATTAGATATCATATCATATATCTTGTTTGCAACTTGTTCAGGTTTCATCAACTTTCCATTGGATAGAGTAAATCCATTATTAACAATATCCTCAATCATCTTTGTATCCACTCCACCAGGACATATTGTCATAACCTTTACATTATTATCAGCAACTTCGTTAGCTATGCTTTCAGTAAAACCTATTACACCAAATTTACTTGCACAATATGCAGATAAGTTTGGAAATCCAGATTTTCCAGCTCCTGAACTAACATTAATAATAATACTATCTGATTTATTTTCAAGCATATAAGGAAGAACTTCTTTGGTAAAGAGAAAAATACCTTTTAAATTCGTATCAATAGTATTATCCCATTCTTCTTCAGTTGTATCCATTATACTTTTAAAATAAACTATACCTGCGTTATTAACAAGAATATCAATCTTTCCGAATGTTTTTATCGATATATCAAGAAGAGATTTTACATCAGATTGTTGACTAACATCACACTTTATACCTAAAATATTTTCTTTTTTTGAAGGAAATTTATCATGAATTTCTTGTATGACATTATCTACACTTTGTTGACTTCTGGAAGATATAATTACATTAAGTTCCTTTTGCAATAACAGTAATGCAGTTTCTTTACCTATGCCTCTCGTACTGCCAGTAATAAGAGCAGTTCTTTGGGTTTGTTTCTTTAAACTCATACCAGTTTGTCTGTATTAATTCTAATAAATTATTTTAAAATTGGTTATTTTAAAAAACATATTGTTAATGCATTATACACGCTATTTTTGGATCCAAAATAAAAAATAGTGAAGATGACCAAGATAAAGGTTGGATTCCAACTTGGAATGATTACCTGTATAGTAATAGTCAACTGATACAAGATAATGTCAAGATAGAAGCAAAACTAGCATCAGCAAAAAATGACAACTATGACGAATATGACGATTTTCTAGGTGCAGATACTAATATTTTAGAAAAAAATCAGGTGATAATAGCAATAATCAAGGAGAAAAAGAGGATTTTAACGAGAGAATTGAAGCAGAATTACCTTAAGAAAAAAATAATGCGATAGATATGCACTCACTTCAAAATTCGTCAAAGTCGTCAGAATGTAAATAATCAACACTGAAGAGAAGGATGAGATATAATAAAGACTATACAGTAAAAAATAATGTTGGTCTCCAAGGACGACCATCAGATTGATATAAACAAAAAAAAGGAGGAAATAGAAATAGGCCTAGACTTTATTTTATCCCAGTTAGAAGAGCCAACAATATTTCCAAGAACTATAATGACTAAAAAATTAGGATATCAGAAAATAGTTTATTCAAAAGAAAGAGCCTTAGAACACTTTATCGAATCTGATTTTATAGATTGCAGAATCAACGCTTTTCCTTCGTTAAAGGAAGGTGCAACTTGGATTCCTGATTTAATATTCATAGATTTGGATTTAACAAATTTTAAGACTGAAAAGATATTACAAGTAACTTTGAATAAAACACTAAAAAGTATCAAAGAAAAACTTGACAACAATGCTCATCCAACAGTTTTATGGAGTGGAAATGGATATCATGTAATTTTACCAGTACATTGTTCTATAGTATTAGAACGTATACAAGATTTTCAAGGATTTGATAATCCATCAGAAAAATTTTTGAGATTTGCCAAAGATATTTTGTCAAATAATAAAGCAGACAAATCAAATAATCCATCATTTAGGTCTTGTCTTTTACGTATACCAAATTCCTTTAATGCAAAATGTCTTGCTAAAGGTGCAAGCTTCGAAAACTCAAAGATAAAAATCATACAAGAATGGAATAGAGATAGGCCCTCTATAAAATTTCTTTTAAAAGACTTTAAAAGATATCTTATAAATCAAAAAATAAAAGAACTTAACAAAAAGAGAAAGATAGAGAGAAGGTTAGGGTATCAATCTAATACAGAAAATAATCGTATATTTTGGATAGAAAAACTCCTTGATACACCAATATCGGATTTTAGAAAAAATGCTACAAATCTTATTCTTGCTCCGTATCTGGTCAATATCAAAAAGTTATCATATCAACAGTCATTTGTTACCTTAACTGATTGGTTACAAAAATGTAATTCATTTAAGAAACTTGATTTTAATCCAGATTATTTGGTAAAATATGCTCTAACTACTGCAATTCAAAAAAGAATACCTCCAATGAAGTTAGTAACATTAATGGACAGAAATTTAGAGCTATATAATATACTCCATAAATAAAATAATAATTCATGATTTTATATTTGATATAGTTAGATGCAGGCTGGCGTTCCAACTACTGTAACTCGTTATCTTAGTACTATTCATGACTTTATGATGCTAAATCCAATTAACGATACTCCTGCAGCAAGAGGTGGAATAGCTCAGGTATCCAATATTTGTAAATTATTTCAAAAATTACCATTTGTTACCTACTAATACCTACTATTTTGTATTAAGTTCGTTGAAATTGAAAAATATTATTAACTCTATACATAAGAATTTTTTTTAAATTTTTGAATTTGAAATTATTAAATGGGATATTTCAAAATATGCTTGATGTAATTCGTTTTTACTCGTCAAAACTCTAGATAGAAAAATGTAAAAAAATCAACATTTTACAATATGGTAAACTCTGTAGTATATATTTTTGATATTCCTTTGATATTCCTTAGGTATATACTCTAGTATATACTCTCAAATCATCTTTGTAAATGATATGTTACTTTAATTTAAAATGATTTACTTCTCAATTGTCCAAGTATATAAAGAATATAATCAATAGTATCTTCTTCTTCTCCATACTCCAAAACTTCATCTTTTAGCAGGGTTTTTTGTTTTTTGGTTATAGCTACTTCTCTTTTTTTATCAAGTTCTTTGATGATACTATCTATTATTACTTGTTCTTCATTCTGCTGGTTCGTCATTTTTATATTTGCTCCTGCTTTATATTTCTCCAAAGTCCAATCTATCATTTCTATAATTTTTTGTTGACGTTCATTATAGGTAGGATGCGAGTTAGGATGAATCATTTTTTGGCGTTCAGCTTTAATAGATAGCAAATGATTTTCAAATTTGCATACTGTTTTTGTTGCAGTATCTTCAAAATTATTATATTGATTTACCCAAGGGTCAAGATTTGGCATATTGCAAACACAAAAAATGTGTTTATAAATTTGATAGATACCGTGAGGCAGGGAGAGAGAGGGAAAGAAATAGACTTGTAAGAATACAACCATTTAGTTTTATCAATCCTAATAAATGAGATGATAAAAATAATAACAGCAAAAAGTTTAAAATTTGTAACATTTTTCAGTAATATTTTGGATAATATGGTCAGTTAATGAGAAATTTAATATTCATTTCTCCCCCGTCTGATATTGGCAAGCTTTTGCTTATTGTTTTTATAATCCACCATTGAGATAAACGCCTTAAATCTCCACATCATTTTTTTACAAAAGTATCTATAACAGAAGAAAATATTTGTTTTATACAACAATAACAATATATCGTTGATTAAAGTCTCAACATAAGTTTACAAGAATTAATAAATACAATATCCACTATGAATGAAATTACTTTCTCATAAAAGCTTCTCTCAGCAAATATGGAAAATCATATTTGTCATAGTCTGGACAGGAATATGGTTAGTATATCAACCCTCTATGCTTAATGTTCAGGCTATGACAATTTATTAATCGATTGATTCAACTGGTAAATACTAACTAATAAAGTCAATCTTGTATCAAATTATAAATGCTATAATAATATCGAGAAATAACCTAAACAATCGAACAACCAATAAAATATATCTAAATCCAAAACCAATGCCTTCTTCTATATTATTTGACTCCTCAATAGAAGAGGAGGACTATGGGTTTAAA
>JANWKP010000356.1 GCA_025451315.1 Nitrososphaerales archaeon
AGTTAATTAATATAACGTAATTAATGATATACCTTAAAAGTATACCAAAGAGAACCTAAGTATACTAAATTTTTAACTTACAGGTGCTAAGTCATCTTCTGGCGATAAAATGTGTGAAAATCTTATTTCTCTACCAACAAATCTGATATATTCTACTACATCATCTGCTACTATATTCATAAAATTAGTATCTGTAATTTCCTTTCTAAATAAAAATATAAACTTCTCATATTCTGAATTCCACTTTATTTCATTATCAATTAGATCATAGATTTTATTTTTATCCTCTTGACTATAAACAAATGTTTCTGGTATATCGTGTCTAATTTTTTCATTAATATTTTGAAAAGATTTTCGTAATTTATCATTCGTTGATAAGTTTTTATTTTTAGAAGTATATCTGATTTCACCACGACGAAATTTATCTATAAATAATAAATATTCATATATTTTAAGATATAAGAGTTCCTTTATCAACTTATCAATATTTTTTTCAATCTCTTTTTCTGTTAGTTTAATTTTTTTCTCTATTTCTGAAATCATATCTTTTTTAGTTGAATCTGCATTTTGCCTCATTTCCTCAATTATAGTCTTAAAAATTTTATCTTTTTTTATACTTTCCTTAAATCTATTCCAATGTAAACTTATAGGAACAGGAACAAATTTTTTTGTTTTATTTCCATCATTTTTATTTTTCTTTTCTTTATTTTTATAATAATTTACATAGTTTAGATAGTCTAATCTATATGTATTAATTCTCTCAAGTTCTTCATGTATTTTTTTCTCTTTATCTTCTTGTTTCTCGAAAATTTCCTTAAATTTTTTTTCTATCTTTGTTCTTATCAGATCTATAAACTCATTTTGCATTTGTTCATCTTCAACATATGTTTCGATATATTCTAACAATTGATCAGAATATTTTAAAATATATGATAGATGTATGAAAGATATACTTACTATCCCTCTCTGAAAAATACCAAGTGCCTCTTGTAAATCTCTACATTCTTCTCTACATTCTTTATTAATATCTGTTTTATCATCACATTCTTGACTGATTTCTTCTTGTAATAGATCTACTTTATTCCTTAATGAATAAGCAATACCCCATGCACTCCAATATCGTATATTGGTATAACTTACAAAAAGATAAGAAGCAACGCTTGGAAGAATTGGAAATCTCGATGACCAAAGATATATTACTTTACCAAATGTAATTGATTGACTTGCTATCTTAAATTGTACATCCCTTATTTCTGATTTATCTAGTTTAACAAATCTTATTTCACTAATTAAACCGTTGATTTGATTCCATTGATCAAATGTCTGTTCTATAGTCTCTATTCGTTGACGTTTATGTTCTTCAATTATTTTTGCTAGTCTTTCTTTATGTTTTTGTTCTTCTAATTCAATTTGTCTTTCTCTTTTTTTCTCATAACTTTTCCAAAAAAATACTGCTAGTGGAATAGCAATACTTGCTAATAGAGTTCTAAAGACATCAGTATTAAAGTAGTTCCACAGTACATTCCAAGAATTCTCAGTATTATCTTCAATTGTTCGAGTAAATATAACAAAACCAATTATAAACAAAGAAATAATTATTGCAGATACTATTACGAACTTTAAATAACCTATGAGAGGCTTAAGTTCTTTTAAAGAATCTTTGAAGTTATAAGAAGGTTTTTTCTTAGCCTCTCTGGTATCTTTTTCTGTGGTTTGTTGTTTATTGTTGCTATTACCAGGTGAATTATCCAATAATGAAAAGAATTATAGTTATGATTTAATGTTTATGGTCTTGTTTATTTATTAATGTATATTACAGAATATCAAATTTTTAGGCATTAATTTAATAAAAATTAGTCTCAGAATAAAATTAGTAAATGTTAGTTAAATAAAATTTAATAGTTTTGACATATTCCAAAATTTTAATAAAAATTCATTTGTTGATTTAAAAGGAGGAATATTGCAAGTGAAATCGTCTAAAATAGCTTTTGCTAAAAACAAATCTTCAGAATTATCGATTCATCAATAAGAGGAAAAATTATATCTTTCCTTTTGGCTATTTGATTTTCTTTATAAGTATTAACCGCTTGGTATAATGTAATTACTCCAACAACTGCAGATATTAAAGGTATTAAAGGTATTAAAAATTCTAAATTAATTGTCATAAATGTTTGTTAGGATCTAGATATTTATCATTATTGATAGTTGATATTCTTTTTCCATAAAGTTTAGATTTTTTTCAAATTCAGTTACCTTGTATTTGTGATATATTTATGTTGTATTAATTTTTCAGGTAATGATAGACTTTTCACATTCTGGTTCACCTACATATTCATAAGACAGTCGGGAGTTGAATAGACTAGGTTTCAGTGTTCAATTAATCTTTTTTAAATACATTTTATTCTAATTAAAAAGATCATCAGATATATCTATAAACGAAAGTTCAATAATGTTGTCTCTATTCCAGTTCTTTTAGGATTCTTTTTATTAATTAATTTAATATCATCATTGATCGTTAAATCTCATGTACTTAAATTACATATCTATTCTTTAGATGGTTTCAAAAATTTTTCATATATTCATTGTCTTTGTATGTTTCTATAAAATTAAGTTATTTACATAAATTTAATTTTCCATTTTCTATTTCAATTATTCTACTAATAACAATCTATGGTAGATATCTACAGACATTCTACCTGTATAAAGTATTTCATCTAAATCATTCAATTTTTAAGAAAACCCTAATCATGGAATTAATTTTTCCTTTGTGAATAAATTATTTTGAATAGCTAAAATTTTTATATACATACGAATACATTCTGATGACTATAAAGTAATTTCTTCAAAATACATATCATAACAAATCGCTCTGATTTTTTATATTGTTAATTAATAGAATGAAGTATAATTACAAGAAATAATAAATTCGAGAGTTTTTTACTAAAAAAATTTTTTCCTATGACTATTTAATAATAATATTCTTGATGTTTGATATATAATTAATAAACCACGAAACATTATTTTATTGGAATTAAGATGCATATAGTATGTTGTTTATTCTTTCAACTCTATGGATTATCCTTTTTTTCTCTTTTCTCATAAGTATATTCTTGATTATAAAATCTGATTTATATATTGATATTTATGCCTATTCTCCCTCCTTTTATTTTCAAGAAATTAAAGATAAACGTTCTGATTGGATTAACCTTACAGATAAACAATATATTGTTAATAATGAACATTCAATTGATATACTTTCAGTTGATTATATTAGTGATGGAAAATTTTTAAATGCTACGATTTGGCTCAGCGCTCCTTTTAAAATAAATTCTACAAAAATTATCAAATATGGTATGTTGATTGATACAGATTTTGATAAAGAAACAGGATGGGATGGAATAGATAATCAATTTGAGATCAAATGGGATAATAACATCAAAAATTGGACCAAAAATTTGGAGGTTTGGTCTTACAATGGCCAACAAAAAAATCTACAGATAGAAAATAATAATCAAAACGAATTCTTTAAAATGAAAAAAGATTACGTTGATCTATCATTAGATTTAAGTTTACTTCATTATCCTACAAAATATAAAGTAACATTTTATGCAGAGATAAGTGAAAATAATCATGACATCACAGATGTTACAAGATGGGTTGCCATCCCTCCTTTAGAATTGAATATTATGACATCTCCTTCTTCTTTGGTTTTAACTCAACCCACGAGTTGGATTTTACCTGCTAATTCAAATAAAACAATAGAAGTAAAGATAAATTCTACACACGGTTATGAGCCGATAGTAAATTTGTCAGCCAGAAGTTTATCGGGAAATATCAACGTCAATTTTAAACAAGGATATGATAACAATCTCCGTATTCCTTCTTATGGAATAACTACTGTTCCTTTAATAGTCTCTGCAAATAAAACATCAAATATAGCTCCAGATACTATCCTTATTAATGCTAACTCATCTTTTCCTCCTGATATTGTAATTGGAGTTAAACCTTCAAAAAATTTATCTGTACTATTGCCTGAATCTGAAGAAAAAAGCTATAATTTAATACAACAAATAACTATGCCTGTAGATGTACAAAAACCATTATCGAAAATAGAAGAACTTGGAAGTATTTGGGATATATTAGGAGCTCCAATTACATTTTTCTTTGGAATTGCTGCGGATAGAATTATACCTTGGATATATAAATCGGTTAATCAATATAGAAACGAAAAGAAAAAAAATTCTTAAATCAATAATCTATTAAAATGATAAAACTAATTAATTTACCATAAATGTCTAATTTAGAAATTATAAAATAATATCAATTATAATAAGAATATTATTATCTATGATAGATTATAATATTTACAAAAATTTCTCTAAGATCATCTATAGAAATACTCTTTATAGTTTTATCAAGATCGGAAAGAGATAGCAGATTCAATGCTTCGATTATATCTTCCGCTTGATAATCTTTTAGTGGATATTGTTTAATTTGTTCTGGAGTTTTATCTCTTAAATCTTTAGCAATTAATTCTGGAATACTATCTTGATTAGGATCTATTGGTTCGATGTCTTTTGGTTCTATTCTTGATTGAAGATCAATAAGAGTATCCATCATGCTACCTTCAATATTTAACAAACATGGAGAAGAAAACGCATATAATATTGAAATAAATAAAAATACAATTGTAATGTAATTCATTTAATTTCCTAACAAACTAATCAACTATTTAATCTTATTTATATGACCTTACTATCCATACTTTTATCAATCAATAATTTTTTATATATGTTTCTTATACCTTAATCACGTTAAAAAGTGTATATCTAGAAATAATATTTGTTAAAATTATTTTATTATTACTTATCATTACAATTGGTAATATTTTTGGTATTATTCAACCACTTATCGCATTAGAAGAAATATCTTCAATACCAAAAAATCAACATAATGAACAAAATATTCAACCATGGGTAGGCATGCGTTCAATTAAAATTTCACATGATATTGCAAATTTGATTGGTTTAGATAAACCTCAAGGGCTGCTTGTAGTTGATGTTATATCTGACAGTCCTGCGGATAAAGCTGGAATAAGGGGTGGTTATATGACCTTTAACTCCAATAAATATTCTATAAAACTAGGAGGAGACATAATTTTAGCAGTAGATAATCAAAACCTTACAAACTCTGAAAGTATTACAAAAAATAAGCGAATTGGGGAGAATATTACATTAACAATTATTAGAGATGGTAAAATAAAACAAATAATAATTACTCCAGAGAATAAACCTCCTGATACTTTTTTTTATAAAAATCTCTTGTGCGGCCAATACAATTCTTTTAAAAATTCGGTAACAAAATCTGCTGAATATACAATAATGATCTATATTACAGCCTCAGATTTACAGGATAACGTAGTAGATGACATCTTGGAAATGAAAAATATAGGAAATTTTTCAAAAGTAAATATATTACTTCAAACTGGAGGTGGATCTCTGCATTCAGTTAATCATGATGATGCGAATCTGTCTATAAATTTCTCACAAACAGAAAGATTTCAAATTGTTAATAATAGTTTACTAAAACTTGCAAATATTGGGCAACAAAACATGGGAGATTCGAATACATTATGTAATTTTTTAACATGGGGTATTAATCATTTTCCTGCAAAGAAATACGCAATAATATTAGGGGGACATGGCAATGGGATAAATGGCTTTGGTAGAGATATGACATTTAATAATGACACATTAACATTAAATGAAATAGAAAATTCTTTTGCAACCGCAAAAGAAATTACTCTACAAAATTTCGAGATAATCGGATTTGATTCTTGTTTAATGTCATCATTAGAAGTTGCTAATAGCATCTCTTCATATGCTAGTTTTATGGTTTCCTCACAAGAGGTTGAGCCTGAGTGGGGATGGAATTATACCTCAATATTTAGATCTCTGATCCTTAATCCAGAACAAAATGGTTATATGCTAGGTAGAGTAATTTCTGATTCTTATTATAATTCATCTGAAAAGTTATCTGAAGTAAATGATTTTGAAGTTCACAAAATGGTAACTTTATCTATAGTAAATTTAACTAAAATTCCCCAACTTGCTTATGATCTTAATCTATATATCTCTCATCTCATTGAGGATGTTAAGGATTTTCAAAAAATACTAGCTGTTATAAACACTACAGAAAAAATTGAACGTTATGGAAAGAGTTTTGACAGTAGTTCCGGTTTAATTGATATCGGAAATCTTATATCAAATCTCAATAGAATATTTCCAGAATTTATTGACCTAGCAAATCCAATACAAAAACAGTTGAATGAATCCATAGTTTATAAACTAAGAGGAGATCAAAAAATTAATTCAAATGGTCTTTCTATTTATATGCCAAAAATAGCTGAAGATGTTAGTAAACATTATGTAAATACGTTACCATCATGGCAGAAGATTATTATTTTACTTAAAAAGAGTATGTTGTTAGACAAAGATTCTCCCACCATTCAATCATACGTACACGAGAATATTATAACTGGGAATATATATAACAAAGATATTCAAAAAATAATTTTAGATATTCATGATTCTAATTCTAATGAATTCTATTTCGAAGAATTGGAACCATCTTTATTTCTTAATAGTGACGGATCATCATTTAAATATCAATGGAATAAACATATTTTCTCTTTATGTAATGAAAATATATGTAAACCTTCATTGGTAAAATTTGAGAAAAATGAAAATAATAAATTAGCATTTATACCAGTAAGACTAGAATCTTCTAAAAATCAAATAAATGAAACAGTTTCATTAATTTATGAATTAGATAAAAATGGAATATTTCATTTTATTGGAGCGAAACCGTATAGTACACAGGATAAAGAAGGGGTATTTCCTAAAGAAATATTAAAGATATATCCTACAGATAAGATCTATACTTTTGGACAATCTTTTAAATTTATCAATTCTTTTATCTCTAATCTTCAGCTTATCGAAAATGAGCCAATTGAAGTAACACAAAATTTTGAACCTAAATATATTGCATATAATAGTACTTTTAATATTCAATTCGTAGTTTGTGATTATGCAGAAAAATGTTCTTCTTCAAGATGGTATCATTTTGATGAAAACAATGAAACCATTAATAAAAAATCAACTAGAGATTATATTTGTTCTAGAAATGATACAAAAACATCTATTATGCAAAATTTCTCTACTTATATTGATTCCAACTGGGGATTTAAATTAGATTATCCATCTGATTGGAGGTTAGAGTATGAGGGATTAATGGATCCTGTTGTTTTAAATTTCAATCCACCTGGAGTTGAACCCGTAACACTCTTGGTATGGGTAGAACTTTGGCCAATAGCAGAAACTGCAAAGGAATCTTCGGAAGAATATATTAAAGAGGCTAATGAACCAGGTAGTACATCCATAGGAACTCCTTTTATTAAAGTTAAAGGCAATAATTCTATATCTATTAATAGCAATGATGCCTATAAAATAATATACACATACAAAGGTGAAAATGGTGAAACTTCTATCGAGATGCAAATTAGAACAATAATAAATAATTCTATGTATATTTTTATAATGAATAGCTTTGATCAATACTTTTTTGAAAAATACTTACCTGTAATAAATAAAATAATAAGTTCTTTTGAATTAGTTAATTCTACAGGCATTCTTTGTCACGTACAAAAAGATGATTTAAGAACTTATATTAAAGATGTTAACAAGGCAAAGATCAATTATTCTCATTATGAAAATTCCAATTATGGATTTAAATTAGATTATCCATCTGATTGGACAAAAGAAAAAACACAAGAGTCAGAAATAACTTTTACTGCTCCGTCTGAATATATTGGCTTATCTAGAAAACATCAAGACAACTTTTTAGAGAAATTCAGGGTGTTTTTTACAGATGTTTCTTCTAATAATAGTGAATTACAAGAAATGGCTAGAGCTTTCATTGAGATTCAAAGGGAAATTTCTATAGGATTTAATTATAAAATAAATTCAACTTTATTAGACAATAAACTGGCATACCAAGCAACTTATACATATTTTGATACTGAAGATAAATTACCAAAAAAAGCGATATCCATCTTCAGTATAAAAAACAATTACATTTACAGACTAGATTTTATAACAGAAGCAGAAAAATTTAATTACTATCTACCAATATTCAAAAAAATTACCAACTCCTTCGAAATTGATGATACTTTTCAAGTTTACAATAATCCGATATTAGGAATAAAATTCTCATATCCGTCAAAATGGATCGAGCAAGAACAAAATAGCGGCGTAATTCTTTTTCCTCCCTCAAATAAGTCAGATAAATATATAGAATTCTTGATAAATGTTGTCAAACCTGAGGAAGATCCGATTTTTTCTTCTACTAATATGTCATTAACTGATATTACAAATAAAGAAATTGACTATTTACGCACTAATTATCATGGGTTTAATTTCATCTCTTCTAAACCAATCGTAATAACGAATAAAACAGCATCTATGTTGATATATGAATATATTGATGAGCATTCTTTTCAAACATTAAAAGTGATGGAACTGCTTACCATACATAATAATAAAGTATATGTTATATTCTATACTACAAATCCTTCACAATTTTATCAGCATCTTTCTGCTATTCAGGATATAATTAATTCTATAAAATTTACAGATATCTTTGATTGATATACAACAAATGGTTATAACCCACAAAATAATTATTTAATGTTTATTTTATATCTCTATTCAACAAAAGCTATTGTAGTGTCCCTAATGGAGATTCAATAAATTGAAATGAATCGATCATCATTTGTGCTACTGGAAAATAAGTTGAATATTGCTGTATGGGGGCCTGATAGGTTATTCCATAATCTTTTCCATTTTTTATAGTAAAAGCTTGTAATGTTTGGATTTCCATTTGTTGTGTTGGATCAACATAAGTGAATGATATAATATACCCAGGCATTCCTCCTAATGTAAAAGGACTTGATTCCACAAGTTTGAACTCCGATACCGATTGGGTTGTATCAGTTATTACACTCTTAACTAAATCTTCAACGGAATTCGCAATAGTAGGTTTAATCAAGATACTTATACCCGGCGGAATTTCATTAAACATATCTAATGAAAAGAATCCAATACCAAATTCATTCTCCAAGGGTTGCCAGTTTGAAGGATAAAGAATGCTTATACCTTTCTCACTATTCTCATACATTGTTAATTCTGAGTTAACGCTAGAAGATATTAGAGCCATTTTTTGTCCATGGGTATCTTGAGTATTATTAAGTAAATATAAAATTGATAATACAGAAATAACCAGGATTATTTGATTTTTTATCATATTGGATTTGTTTTTAATAGTCAAATATATAAATAATATTATAGGAGTAAAACGACTGTGCCTTAGATTTTATGATACAAAATAGTAACTATAAGCTTTATGGTTAGGATAAACTTATCGAAATTTCTTTATAACTATTTTACTTTGAATCATAATTCATATAGGAGAATCTTTAAACGACCTAATATTTGTAACATTATATATGAATTTTTTCGGCGCCTTAAAATTTTACAAATAAATTTAAATATATTGTTATTATTATTGTATATTTTTTTATATGAATTTATTAATGAATAATTCGGTTTAAATTGGTATTATCTTTGTAAATCGGGCTCATTTTCATATGTGATAGACAGTCGGGAGTTGAATAGACACGGTTTCAATGTTCAATTGCTATTACTCGATAAATAGTTATTCCTATAATTAATTATGCTTTCAAATTACTAGCAAAATAATTTAGTAGTAAAAGAAAGCCATAACCTCTTTATCCCAAGTTATAAAAATTAATTATGCATTTTCTAGTGGCTTATCTTTATCTTCTATTTTATCTATTTTTTCTCTTTTTTACCAAAAAACTTACTAAAGATATTGCAGACCGTGTTATTATATATACAGAAAAGAATAATTAAGTCTGATAGTGATTTTTATTTTTTTACTACACAAAGGCCTCTTTATGCAGATCTAAACCTTATACACTAGATCGAGTATTGATTAAACTAATCTTATGTAATTGAAGATGTGTAGAACTAAACAAAAAATTAACAAAAACCTTATTTTTAACATTCCAGAGTACATTTTATTGGGTAAATTAGTTGATTTAAAAACATCATCAGATGAAAAGACAATTTTCTTTATTGAAAGTTCAGAGGTTGAAGGTTCTTCAAAGGTACAACAAGCAACTGGATATACCGAGAAAGAATTCGATAAAATGTTGAAAAGAGTAAAGCCTTTTTGCGAAGCTATTGTAGATAATTTTCAAACTCTAAGTACCAAACCTACTTCTGCATCAGCTGAATTTGGATTGAACGTATCTGCTGAAGGAAATATCTTTATTGTAAAAGCTTCAGGACAAGCAACTTTAAAAATAACGTTAAATTGGAATAACATACAGAATATTTCTACTTAGATAAATGTCTATAGAAGAAGAAAAACCAGAAGATGATGATGATTCACAGATACAACCATCGGTTAGAAATAATATTGTTAAAATTATAGATAAGAAGGAAACCTTTCATGGCACTGGCTTTTTCATTCTTATAAATGATAAAAAATACTGTATTACATGTCATCATTGTATTTATAATTTAGAACAAATAAAAATTCAGAAAAGGAAAGGAAAAGAATCCTTTTATGCTAGGTGGATAGAGGAATATTCTGATCCTGAAAAAGATATAGCAGTTTTAGAGATAGAAGAATGTCCATTTAAACCCTTATTATATTATCCAAAGGCATTACCTAATTTACCGGTTATTACATGGGGATATGCTGGTGAAAAAATTGAAAACTTTCCAACTGGTATGCCTGGACATGAAGGTGTACTTTCATCAGATTCATTTACTTATGAATGGCTAGAGGATCAAATAGTAGGAGAACAAAAATGGAATAATAAACCCAAAATTAGTGTAAATGTATATCAATATATTGGTAAATTTGAGCTTGGTTTTAGTGGAGCTCCAGTCTGTTATAAAGAAGATAACAAGGTGATTGGAATTTTTATTGCGAAGGATGATGAAAATGGTTATGTACTTTCTATGGGAACTTTATTAAAAAAATTTAATAAAAATAGCAAAATAATAACAGCTCAATCTACCGTAAATACAAGAGAATATCTTGAAAAAGGTAATTTATTTTATGAAAAACGAAATTTAAAGGATGCAATAGATCAATACAATAAAATAATTGCTGCTGATGTGAATTATTTAAATGCACTAAGCAATAAAGGAAAATGTCTTATTGAATTAGGAAAAAATTCAGAAGCTATTGAATTATTTAAGCTAGTTTTGGACATTAATCCTAATTTTGTCTATGCATTAAATGGCATGAGTGATGCTCTCAATTATTTAGGAAAATATGAAGAAGCTATTGAATGGTGTGAAAAGGCTTTGAAGATAGATCCGAACAATGTAGATACATTCACGAGTAAAGCTGATGCTCTCAATTATTTAGGAAAATATGAAGAAGCTATTGAATGGTGTGAAAAGGCTTTGAAGATAGATCCAAACAATAGTATATTCTTATCTTTAAAAGGTTTAGCTCTTGGTGAATTAAAAAGACATGAAGCTATTGAATGGTGTGAAAAGGCTTTGAAGATAGATCCCGAAAATGTATTAGTATTAAATAACAAAGGTTTAGCTCTTGATCGTTTAGGAAAATATGAAGAAGCTATTGAATGGTATGACAAGGCTTTGAAGATAGATCCTGATTATGTATTTTCAATAGGTAACAAAGGTAATGTTCTTAATACTTTAGGAAAATATGAAGAAGCTATTGAATGGTATGACAAGGCTTTGAAGATAGATCCTAAATATTTCAATGCATTAAATAACAAAGGTAGTACTCTTAGTAATTTAGGAAAATACAAGGAAGCTATTGAATGGTTTGACAAGGCTTTAGAGATAAATCCTAGTTATACTGTAGCTCATGAAAATAAAAAATCAGCACTTAACCGTCTATCTAATCAAAAGATCAACTGAAGAGGTTAAATTTAATCGATTTTAACTCTTTCAATGTCTCTCATACTTCTGTTGAGATTTCTTACACTAAAACCCATTATTTATGCAGGTCTGAACAGCTTACACTAGCTGATATTTTCATTTACATTTTTAGAGAGATAGTGGACCTAGAAACTTATGAGCTCATCGGGAGTTGAATGAACACACTTTCAATGTTCAATGCCATAAGGGTTAACTATTACAATACAACACCTATAATTTTGATAATAGTATGATATTTGTTTTACATGGTAATTGATAACAGACTTATATTGAAAGACATTTTTTCATCTAATTTATTATCACAGGTTAACTGAAATATTTTAAAATAAAAAGGTAATTTTTATAAAATTATTATTAAAAGAATACAAACAAATCGACCTAATTATTTTTTATAAACTAGCAGGGCTAAACTTTTTTTGTAAGGCAAAAAAGATATTTTTGATATGTTTATTCTTTCACTTTATCCTCAGGTTCGGAAAAAATATGAAAGTGTAAATCATATGACTGCCATTCCATTCTAATTGCTTCCATCATTCTATAATATTTATCATCAATATGAGGTAATTGTATCAAATATTTGTATGCAATTGGTTCTTCTTTAGAATCATCTGAAATTAATTTTAGTTGTTTTAAAAAAATTTTTTTCTCATTTTCTTTAATATTATTCCATATTTTTTTTAACTAGATGTGTTCTTATACCGAATTTATTGTTCAATAATTAATGGTAGAATGTTGTTAGCTATGATGGTTTCTATAGAGCCAAATATTCTAATCATAAATTCATCGTAAATAAATGCTAAAGGAAAAGAGTTTACAATCAAGTTATCGATTCAATGAATGTTGAATTTTATACGTAACTGATTTAGTAATACTACTTCACAATAAATTATTATATCAAAACAATTCACATTTAATATTCCCTTGTTATTAACATTGAGTATTATCATCATTACTATTGGAGTAATACTCTCAATTGTAGGAATTATTTATGGAGCCATATGGAATATTTCTTTTCAACAATTGCTAATAAAAGAAAACACAATTTTGAATAATATAATGATCAATTCAACACAATCTATAAACTCAAGTATGTATGTATCTGATCCAAATCGTTTGCTAACATTAGCTATAGAACATGATAATTCAATGGGTATTCTTGAAGCGAAGATGATAAATCCTTATAAATCTATTATAATTAAAAAAAACTTTTCACAAGACTTTATCTATTCAATAAAACCGAAATTTAAAGGAACATATATAGCTATTATTTCGAATATATTCACTGTCCCAGTAACTGTAAATATTTTATTTGGCCATTTTCCTATTAATATTCAAAATAATAATATATTTGACGTAGAATCACTTTCAGAATTAACTATACAAACAATTCTCCTAATATTGGGAATTATTTTAATTGTATCTGGTATAGTAATAAGGATTGCATTCATGGTAAGGGAAGCACAATAAGGTAGTTTCTACTATAATCCCCTATGAAAAGAATATTTTTTCCTTAAATGTTTAAACATCAACATAATAATATTATAGATTAATCGTAATCGGTTAATATGAGTTCCTGTCTGCTATTTTAATAATAGTATATTTATGTTTCTTTTCATTTTAGAGAATATATTATTTGATAATTGAGTAAGTGAAGTTTAACAGAAACATAATATATATAGAGGAAATACGATCTTGATGATTACTGCAATTTATCATCAATTAAAAGTCACAATTACTAATTAATTCTACCTGTGATAAATGTAGGATTAATCCCTTGAGATATTATATTAAGTATTACAAAATTATCGAAAATTTATTACTATTAAGATTTAGGCGATTTTACATAATAATAATTGAAATATTCAATATTTTATAAAAAATAACAAATACAAAAATTGATTAATGTGATTTATCTAAATAATCATAATTGTCGGGAGTGATTATCTATTTCTGAGAAAAACAATGAAAAAATTGAAAATAATCTCGCAGAAAATGAATTAAAAGAATCGAAAATTGAGGAAGAAGAGGTTGAGATCATATTTGGCAGTACTCCATTTGGAGACTCAGACGGGGTTATGGTCCCAGGTAGGCCAGATACTTTTTATTATCGATGTCTAGAAGACCATTGTTTATACCAGTGTTTTGAAAGTACACGAGATCCTGAATCTCCTCCTAAGTGTCCTGATCATGGTAAATTAATGAAAGAGGTTAAAGAAGATGAGTGTGAGTAATTTTATTGGAATACTTAGTGGTAGTTTTGGTTCTCGTTTTAACTTAGTGAGTATACTACCATCCTTCATACTTTTTATATTTCTTTTTGCATTGATTTTCTCATGGGATGAGACTCCTTTAGTGATTCCTACCTTAGATACATTAATTAGCAAAATCAATACTTTAGATTTAAAAGAAAGTGTTCTAATCTTTACTGCAATTATTATTTTTTCAGTTATAACACATCCTTTGCAAACCAGATTAGTGAGAATATTTGAGGGATATTGGAGTAAACACAAACTAATTGTACTATTTACTAATATTGGAGTACAAATCCAACGATATAAACGTAAAGAACTAGCAAAAAAACCATCGAAATGGGAATTACGAGAATATTATCCAGAAGAAAAATTGCTATTACCTACATCTTTAGGAAATGTGCTTAAAGCGGCTGAGAATATTGCAGGAAGAAGATATGGTCTTAATACAGTAGCTATTTGGCCACGACTTTATCCATTAGTCTCTGAGAACTTAAGGAATATATTAGATGATCAAAGAAACCAACTTGATGTAGCTATACGTTTTTGTGCTGTTTTTGTTATTTCTACTATTAGTTCTTTTATTTATTATATTTGCATTGTATATACGGTTTCTATAAACGATTTTCCATTTAATTTTATTTTAAGCAATATTTCAATAAACAATTACCCTTTCAATTTATATATCATAATAACTCTTGCTATTAAGTATAGTTTATGGTTGATTATACCTTTCGTTAGTGCATTATTAGCTTGGCTATCTTACAAAGGAGCAATTTCTGCAGCATTGGTTTATGGTAAAAGTATGCAAACTGCTTTTGATCTTCATCGTTTCGACCTTTTGAAAGCTCTTCATCTACCATTACCTTCAAATTTGGAAAAGGAAAAAGAGGACAATTATGATTTAACAGATTTTTTTCTATTAGGTCATTTGAAAAATTTTTCATATTTACATTCCAATGAAGATATTCAAGATGATGGAAGCACAAATACCAAGTAAAAAAGGAGATCCTCTAATAATTATAATACTTTAATTAGATTAAGACAAAAGACTACAGTAATGACAGCAATTTACTCATAATGTATCTTTTAGATAATTGATTATTATCAAATATTTTCTCAAATAATTTAATTATGGTAAAGATAATTTGTCGTTAGATTAAGTTATCAGTAGCACTAATTTAAATAAAAAAATGTTATAAACTAAAATAATAGATGTATTATATTTAAATATGAATTATATATTTTGGCTGAAGACAAGGATAATGATTCCTCAGAGATAACTGTATCTAAATCTGATTTGGAAAAGTATAATATCAACAAAGATAACCCATTAGCTTTTCAGATTATTGAAACAGCTTTTCTTAACCTTACTTCTACTCCTGAAGGGAGAAAATTATATGGAGACCCACATAAAAAAGGAGGAGGATCACTAGAGCAGATATGGCGTACCCAACATCTAATAACAGGGAAATCACCCGTTTGCCTTTTTGCAGGAACACCAAGTGTTAAAACAAATGAAATTACACCACTTGTGAAATTGAATCCAAAAGAACTTGTTAATACTTTATCAGAACTGTTAGAACTGTTAGAGTCTACAAGAGGACTCATTACTATATCCATATTTGATGGTAAACAAGGACATGTTGTTAATTTACTTAAACGTTGTAAAGAAACTTCCACGTTTATTTATGTTGATACATGGCCTCATACCACATTATTACGTAAAGGAAATAATATTGCGGGGGTTGAAGCAAAACGAATTGGTAAACAATTATGGAGTATTAACGATGTGGAATTAGAAAAAGTAATTGTTGCTGCCTTTGTTTGGCAGAACTTATGGGCTGAATACAATCATGAAAAATATTATGTTTCTTTCAATGACTTCAAGAATTCTGATTTTTGGTCCTTCTTTAATTTAACAGAAATAAATACACAGGATTTGAAAAATAATAAAAAGATATCTTTAAAGACAGGTGGATTTCAATCGGAAATTGATCTATCTATAATAGTTAATCCTTATGGACGCCTAATTGAAGGAGAGCTGAATGTCAAAAGAAATTGGATAATTGGCCAACCTTTTACTCTAAATCCTTTTGCTCTAGATATTGTAAGGAGTTTTATCTTTACTTTAACTCCCCTATTAGATCATCCACAAATAGCAAGTTTAATACAAATGCTTGATATGACGAGTAATTCAGAAGATTTTAACAATTTTATCGCCAATGGACCTCCAAAATCACCAACTATTCCCCATATAGCATTATTTGTTTATTTAGGAATAATGGAAAAAGTCGACATAAAAATGGAGTTTTCCAATATAACTTTAACAAATTTCAAGATCAAGGATGAAATGTATCTGCAGATCCTAGTAAAAACCGATGAATTTTATTTAAATATGTACTTGCCACGACAAAATTAATAAGAAATTCAAAACAATAGGGTGCCAAAATTAAATCTATTATTACTTTTCTATAATCTTCAAAATAAATCTGTAATAATTTCTCAATCTACTCATAATAATTACTATCATAGTAGTTATTTATAAAATTTTTATTTCTTGTAATTAATATTTTTTCTCTTGAGTTATATTCATCAATCTTTTTTTGAGTTAAATATCTTTTAAAATCTCGTATATTTTCTAAAACCATAGGACATTCAAGAGGTAATAATATGTGATAACCGTTCCCACTTCCTAAAACAGAAGGATAACCATTTAACTTTTCTTTTATATTTTTTTATATAGTAGTTAATGCAACTTCAAAAATAATAGAACTTTTCAAAATTATTCAAAATCATTAAACAATGTTAATTGCCACTATCTTAGGGAGTTGAATGGTCATAGTTTCAGTGTTCAAGCAATATTAATGGAAAAGTTATCTTTATAAGAACTTACCATTTACTTTCTCTTCCTTTTATAATGATATTCTAAATTTAGGTTCTTGTAAAACATAAATTCAAATAGTTTTCATATTTGTTGTTTAATTAAAATAATCCTTTCTCCAAGGATACTTATTCTTATAATAATCTTGGTTTTGCGTAGATATATCTTCAGCCCATTTTATTGCTTCTTCTAGTTTTTCTTCAGGGTTAGAATTAAATTCAAATATATTGATTAAAAGATTTTGTGGATTGCTTTCCATCATAAAAGTAGATCTAAAATTTTTTGGTCGTAAAATTGCTATTATTGTATCTTGGCTTTTTAACATTTCAAATTCACTAAGATGACCAGCTGGTGCTCTATCAATAATAATTGTAAATCGGCATAATAATCCCCACATTTTTAATTTTTGAGATAAGGATTGATTTGGAATATCTTTAACAAGTTTTAGTAAAATTGCATTCTTATAACCTTTATTTACTAAATAGCTCTTAATTTTCTTAAGTTCAGTCATAAAATCTCCTGTGTCTTTTCCAAGTATCAAGACGCCAGTCTGATATAAATTCATAAAATCAAAAGATGGCCCTTTTCTTAAATCATCTTTTAACTCTTGAGGAATATGAGCAGGCTCCCAACTTTCTTCATCTTCTTCAGTATGGTATAATAGAATTTCCTGAGAAAAATTAAACACAATTTTAAACAAATCGTTGGAAAATATTTTGGATAAAGAATCCGTTTTGTGTTTTCTTAGCTTAATAAATACCGTCGCAATGCCATTAGGAAAATCAGCATTCTTTATCCTCATTCCTATATAAGGGGCAAATTGTGGAAGAAATTTTGATAATGGAATAATCTTATCAACTGGAATTTCTAAGACAATAATCCAATAAAGGTACAATTTTATTATTATATAATGATCATTTTATAAATTAATTCAGATTCTTTCTCTTCTATTTTTTAAATTATCTGTTACCTAACTATATTTTACTACTATCTGATATGATTTTATGAAATTCCACGAGTCCGAGAAAAGTCTTTACCTAAGGGAGTTGAATGGTCATAGTTTCAGTGTTCAATACCTAACAAATTTAATATTAGTAGTTTTATCTACAAGTAGAGGGATTTCATATCAATTTTTATTTATCTTTAACTATTTGTCTTTGTATAATAAATGGCATCTTTCAAATGTAAAATCTGCAATATGAACTTTGAAGATAAAAGACGTTTAGAAAATCATAAAAAATTACATGGAAGAAAATCAAAAGTGTCCGAATATGGTAATCCTGAATTTAATATAGACCGTCTAAGAGGATAAAAATAGAAGAAAAAGATGACTAATATCCAAAGTGTGTTGTATTATACAACCTCCATAGATTATTAGCATTTGTGAAAATGTCTCGTCGGGTTGCGAGGCATTTTTGCCTCTATTTTGTAATATTGTTTAAAATCTACAAAATCTATATAAAAACCTACTAAATATCAATATTCATATTTATAATAAAGATTATAAATTTGACTAGATCTCTATGTATTGTTAAAAAATAACATTTAGATAATTTCTAGATTATAATTCATTTAATTCAACAAATTTATCTTCAATTATCGAAGTCAAAGTTTGACATTCTAAATATTTTTCAATATCATGTTTATCTAAACATATTATTCTAATATTATCGGATAAGAAAAAATCTCTAACTTGGCCTTTGGCACCGTCCGAATTGTTTTTTCCGGCTATACCATTGACTGATATGAATAATCCTGTTTTCATATGTCTTTTTTTAAGTTTATTACCAAAACTTGTAATTTGAATTTGACTTGGATATCAAAATTGTCTATTCTAATAGTGAAAATTCAAATGATCCTGATCTAGATTTGAAATCTCTAAAAATATCTGAAAAAGAACATGAAATATCTTTGGATATGCCTATAGATAATAATGGTAAAATGAAGCAAATAGAATTCTTTTCTATTGATCCATATTTTAAAATTTTAAAGGAATTAGATTCAATCAAAATCCCACCAGAATTTTTACTGCTGCAATTAGAAAATAATAAAAATACAAATGTAGTTGAAAGAATACAATCAGTTCATGCTCTTAAAGATAAATATTCCTTAGCAGTTATTTCTGCATTAAAAAAATCCATTTTACGAGATGAATTTTATGGAGTATCCATTGAAGCCGCTAATGTCCTAGGTGAATTTAAAGAAGATAATGATTATGTTAAATCTAATAATGCGTATATAGCTATTAAAGATTGTTTAGAAACAAGAGGAAAACAATTACATCCAAAAATAAGACGTGCTCTTCTATCTAATCTGGCAGTATTTGAAAAAGAAGAATCATTAGATATAATTTTGTCCTATATTGAAGATGAAAGTTATTTTGTACAGAGTGAAGCTGCTACTGCAATAGGGAAAATTGCTAAAAATATTAAAGATGAGCAAAAGAGAAAAGAAATAGTAGAACGGCTCACATTTCTTTCTAATGATAATAATACTTTTAGAAATGTTCTTGCTCGGGGAGCACTTAATGGTCTAACAGAATTTTCAAAAGATGACAGAGAAGACATTACTAATACTATAGAGAAAATTATGGTAGAAATGAGTAAATATGGATCTGATTATTTTAAAAGACTTGCTGCCATACCTGCTTTAAGTAAATTTTTAAGAACTAAAAATAAGGAACGAAGTAAAGACATCTTTAATTATTTAAAAGAACTGATTAAAGATAAACGTATAAGAATTAGATCATTGGTTTGTCAAATATTATCTGGTCCTAATGCCCTAGATGTCTCAAAACCTGATTCATTAGTAATAGAGGCTATTGAAATTCTTTCTTCATTAGCAGCCCACGATATAGATGGATCGGTTAGACGAGAAGCGGAAACAAGTTTGAAAAAAATAAGAGAATGGATAAAAGAATGGTCACAACAGCCTTTAGAAATTCCAATAGAAATAAGAGAAGAGATGATCAAAAAGGAAGAGAAGATATTTGAATTGAGAATGAAAAGACTAATCAATCTAGAATAAAGACATTATAAAAAGGACTGGTAATCTATTGCAGTAGTAATATAGTTAGAATTATGCCTTGATAGATTATGGTTTTTGAGAGTAAAAGCAACTCTCTTTGAGATGTTTCCTGATAGTTTTATCTTATATCTTTTTATTAATTCCTTTAAATAATCTTCATATTCTGAGCATATCCTAAAGTAATTCTGATATTTTTATAATTTCAATTGCCTGAATTAAATATATTAGTCAAGAATTATATAATTTTAAGTTATTATAACAATAAATTTTTTGAAGAATAATAACAGTCTCTTATAAGTTTAGTATAAATTGGAATAGAAAATATAATACTTTAACATATGAAAAATAAAATCTCACTCATTTTAACTATTTTACTTTGTTCTACATTTTTTAATTATTCATTTGTAAATAGTTTCCAACAAGAAAGTAATAAAACAAATAAACAAGTAGAGGTTGAAATTAATATTGATGAAACTAGTGATAACCGAACAGATAGAACTATAACTATTAGCGGAGATTCGAACGATGTAAGAAATATTCTAGGTAAAGTTGTAGAGTCTGAAGTTGAAAAAACAACAGAAGATATTCAATCCAAATTGGGATTTCAAACAGATGATGAATGGAATGAATATATGAAAACTGAACCTTCTTTTCAAGTAAAGGTAACTGTTAAAATTGATAAAGATATACCTGATGATGTTATAATTATTTCCCTAAGGTCTGCAAATAATTATGAAAATCAAGAAATAAATGTTATGGATGGAAAAAAACAAAAAGTAGAGTTTCATGTTAATGATTTTATTTATTCCGAGTATGATATTTGTGTAATTGGCAAGACTACTAAAGATGTTTATGATTGTAATACTGAACAATATGATGACGCAATAGAAAAGGTTTCATTAGAAATAGAAAAATAATAATTGGATTAATAATTATTTTTCATCCTACTCCATCCTCTTCTCTTAAAACATCTTCTAAATTGATAATTAGTAATTCGGAACTAAATGTCAATCATTATAAAAAGTTCTATTAGTCCTAGTTGCGATGATAGTAATTTCATCCTCCAAAACATCTGATTCACTTAGATCATTCTTAAAAATTATTTTTGGAAGTTCTTGATATTTAGATCTCGAAGGTAATTGTGTTTTTATATGATTTTCTAATAAGATGTTTGACTGTTTTATAGCAGTGATACTTGCTGATTCAAGTTTTAAAATATTTATGGCTATTGATTCTGCTGTAGCTGCCAAATTAGGCAATTCGCTCGTTTTTGTATACGGATCTTTGATTCTTTCTGCCAACACTGAATATAATTGAGACATACGATCTTTCAATGTTTGAACTTCTAGCCATATTATACTCTCCAAGTTTTCTTTCTGTCTTTCTTCCAACCTAGCAGCTAACTTTTTCTTGTATTTGTAATAATTTCTCTCTGATAATAATAATGCATGCATGATATCCCTGTCCCTTTCTCATTTGACCAGTCGCTGATACATTTCTCTCATTTGTCATTGTATATATGACCTACTTCTCCTTATTTTTTGTATTTGTAAATTTGATGACAAAACGTGAACTATAATGAACTAAAATAGTAAAAATAGTTTTGCCATATTTATATCCTTAAAATTTTTTGTTGCACTATGTTGCTTATTTCTGCAGAAATATTTTTACTATAAATAATTTAATTTTTATAGTTAATAAATCAATTGGAAGCTAAACTATTATTATACAATATATCATCATCAGATTCTATTTTATATTTTATTTCTATACTTTGATCATTGAATAAAATTCTCCATAATACGAATAATACTGATTCTATTTCTATTTATTAGCTAGATAATAATTCATCAGATGCAAAAGGATTCATAAATGAAGCATACCGTATACAATTTTAATATCCTAGACTTTGGATAATTCACAATAAAATTAATCCTAATAAATTAATAACAAGTTCATGGGATCAGAGATATGTGAATTGTTTTTGATATATCATTTGAGTTTTTGATTATTTCTTAGTTATTATATTATCTTAGAAACAGAAAATGATAAAAGTAGTCCATTTTAATGAGTAATATTGATATATCGAGAGTTTAAAGTCGCAAGAGAATTTGTGCACAATTTGGGTCTAAAGACAGAAAATGAATGGAAAAGATATTGTAAATCAGGATACAAACCTAGTAGTATTCCAACGTGTCCATATTCCGTTTACACAACAGAATGGACTGATTGGTTTGACTGGTTTGGTTGTAAAAAGGAATAAAATAGAACTAAAAAAATAATTTTTCTATTTTTGACCTCTGTTAAAAATAGTTTTATGTATTACTCTTGATTGTGCAATTATCTATAATCTAATTAGAAATTATCCTGATGATATTAAATATGCCATGTATCAAACAATAGCTTCATCACCGCAGGGGTTCAGATCCTAATAAACCACCTTTAAGCAATTGGGATGGTGTAAATAATTGTGTGGAAAATGATCTAAAACTAAGATTTCATGAACTTAAAAATATTGCCATCTACTGGGTAGTCCGGTATTGGATTGGATTAACTTTGTTTTTATTTGTCTTTTATTTGTTGAATTCTTTGAGTTTCTTTAACATCAACAACTCCCGTCATCAATGGATGAATAGTACAAAAATAAGTGAATACTCCTATTTTGTTGGTAAAGTTTTAGGACTAGGATTCTCCTGATCTAAATAATCCACTATCAAAAATACCATTTGGAGTTCCTAACTGATTATTGCTATTTTTGATGTACATAAGTTAAATATTAGATTTTGATTAATAAGTAGGGAAAAAGAACGAAAATGATAGAAAATCACAAACATTTTAGAGACATAGGTTTAGGAAATGTGGTTTCAATAGGCATGTATGAGGAGGATGGTAAAGAGGATTTGGAAAAAAGGATTTATGTTGATTTATATGGTCGATATTTCTGGATTGCTAAATCTATACAAGATATTTACGACGGTAAAGCGAAATTTGTTAGATGTGATAATTCACAAAGAAAAGAGATGTTAAATTACCTTGCAGAGATGAGAAAAGCAGTAGAAACAGGGGAAGCAGAACATCACGATATTGAGGAACCAGTAAAAGTAAAAAGAAGCGTTAGAACTTGTTCACATTGCAGTAATAAATTCCTAGAAGAACCTAAAAAAACCAAGGATTTAAGATAAATCAACGAAATAAAATAAAATAAAATAAAATAAAATAATTTATTTTTAATATCTATCTAATACTACTAGCTACTTTTGTTCTACAAAGGATGGTAAAAAAGTAACTGACTAACTAACTTCTTATTCTGAGTCATTTAATTAATAAATTAGGTAATACTAGGATATCCTTGTAAAGATACTTTACTTAGGTGCTGTTAAGTAAGATGAATTCTCACCTCCATTCATAAGAAATGATATTTTATTCCTAATTGTTATATTATATGAGTAAATGAATAACAATAAATCGCATGCCAACTGAATGCTTTACTTGTACAAGAAAAGGTACAACAACAAAACTCTCTAACAACAATAAAACCAATATCTGCAACTACAACAACAGCAAACACCAAATAATAAGCAGTTCAAAAGAACAAAAAAATTATCACCTTATTTATTTTATTTTACTTTTTTCTATAATTTTAATAATAGTATAGTCCTTCTAATGATTTTCTAATGCATGTTGTTGCCAATGTATAAAAAGATGTATCTGGAGATTTAATTGAAGCTATAGAAAACATCAAGAACAGAAAAGTTATAGATAGCCATAAAACTCCAAGACTAATAATTTGTCCACCAATTTTTAAATAAGCATTAGCATTAGTAGTAGATGGTTGCAATTTTTGAAAGTGCTTAAAGATCATGAATGAATATAAAATTGGTATAAAAGAGAGCATCAC
>JANWKP010000357.1 GCA_025451315.1 Nitrososphaerales archaeon
AACGTTACAGAAGGTGCTGAAAATGCTACAGAAGGTGTAACAACTAACGTTACAGAAGGTGCTGAAAATGCTACAGAAGGTGTAACAACTAACGTTACAGAAGGTGCTGAAAATGCTACAGAAGGTGCAAAAGAACAAATGGAAGAATCATTATCTAGCGCAAAAAGTGCAGCAACTAATGCTACAGAATATAAATTTGTAAAAAAATGGGGAGGTGCAGGATCGGCTGATGGTCAATTTTTACGACCGCATGATTTAGATTTTAATAAAGAAGAAACAATACTCTATATTGTGGATAGAGATGGTAGTCGTATTCAGGCATTTGATAAAGAAGGTAAATTCCTTTTCAAATTTGGTGAAGACGGAACCGGTGATGGACAAATGCATGTTCCATATGGAATTGATGTTGACAAAAAAGGTAACGTATGGTTGGCAGACCGTGCTAATGATAGAATGCAAGAGTTTGATAGTAAAGGCAAATTTATATTAAAATTTGGTAATGTAGATGGAGTTCCCAGCGCTGAAGAAGGAAAATTTGACAATCCAAGACACGTTGCAGTAAGTAAAGATCTTAAATATGTTTATGTAGCTGATTCTAAAAATAATCGTATTTCTGAATTTGATACTAAAGGTAATTATCTCAAATCTATTGGACAATTAGGTACGAAAGCAGGTGACTTCAATCTTCCAACTACAGTCGAAATAGATTCTAAGGGTAATTTCTTTGTAAACGAAAGAGGAAACGAGCGTATACAGAAATTTGATAGCAATTGGAAACCAATTTTGATGTGGGGATCGAAAGGAAGTGGTGACAATCAATTTTGTCATATGGAACACATCGCTTTAGATAAATACGATAATGTGTTCGTAACTGATCCGCAATCCGATCCTGGGTGCAGTCAACTCCCAAGAGTGTTAAAATTTGACAGTGAAGGCAAATTTATTACAAAATGGGGATCTTTTGGTAAAGGAGATGGTCAATTTATGGACCCTGAACACTTGGCAGTAGATTCAGAAGGCAATGTGTACGTATCTGATAGAAAACGGGACGATATACAAAAATTTTCCCCCATAATTGAAACTGGTAGTCAATCAGTTGATAGTAAATCTAATGCTGTTTTTACATCAAAGATAGAAACCTCTAACAAAACCAATACAAATGTACTTCTTGATTTAGCTCCAAAGCCATCTAATACAACAAAAAGTATAGATGTGAAAGCATGGGATAATCTTATGAGGCAGGTACAAAAATAAATAGAAAATGAACTGATAAAAAATAGTCTTCCACAAATTTATTATTTAATGGTTATCAAGTATGATTTAATCAATTAATTAACTTGAATTAGATGGAAGGGTTGCCAATAATAATTTCATGTTTTTTTCAATCAAGATAAGATATTACTATTTTTAATAGGATGCCACCATGAGAATGCAATTCTTATTTACTAAATTATTTTTGATAAATGTAAGTTTGAATTACATATTCTGACTATGTTGAGACCTAATTTATAAATAGAGTATTATAGCATGGTGTTATAGTTAATTAAAATGAATAGAATTAGAATTATTTTATTTACCTTATCTTTTCCGCTTTTACTTTTTAGTTTTTGTAATATCTACGCACAAGAAGATCAACCTAGTAGCAATGGTGGTGATGGTGGTGAGAGTATAGTTCTTTCTGATCCTAAATTGAAAACAGAGTTAGTAGCATCTGGACTTGATTTCCCTACCACAATGGCATTTTTGGGTCCTGACGACTTTTTAATTCTTGAAAAAGCAGGTCTAGTAAAACGAGTTACGAATGGTGCAGTACTGGATAAACCACTTTTACAGGTTGATGTAAGTGTGAAGGATGAGCGAGGTTTATTGGGAATTGCTCTAAGTGAAAAGAAGAATTTCAATGCGAATAATGGTACATCTATCAAAAATAATGATATATCTCATAACGTCTTTTTGTATTATGTTATATGCAAGGAGAAAAATACAGGATGTGAGAACAGAATATATAGATACGATTTGGATAATAAAAATAATGTCTTGATAAATCCGAAATTATTGTTAAGTGTCCCATCTTTTCCAGATCCTGCACACATTGGTGGAATAATAGATATTGGACCGGACAATAATCTTTATGCCACTATAGGAAATTTTCAACACACTATTCCATCAGAGATATACAGAACAAAAACTCAAAATTATGAGGACGGTGAGCCCGTGGATGGAAGGGCTGGAGTTCTAAGGATAACGCAGGACGGAAAGCCTGTTGGTAATGGAATACTTGGCAGTGAATATCCTCTTAACTTGTATTATGCTTATGGAGTAAAAAATAGTTTTGGAATTGATTTTGATCCTGTAACGAAAAAACTATGGCTTACCGAAAATGGACCGAAATTTGGCGATGAGATTAATTTGGCAGAACCAGGATTCAATAGTGGGTCCGATAAAATATTTGGTATATGGAGAGTTAACGAAGAAGGCAAAAAATTGCAAGCAAATGGCAATGGTGATGGTGGTGGTGGTGGAGAGTATGTAACTGTAGGTAACAATCCTAAAGACTTGGTATATTTTGGAGGAAAAGGGCATTATAGTCCTCCTGAATTTATATGGGATAAATCAACACCTCCTACTGCAGTATTATTTCTTGATTCAAAAAACTTGGGAGCCCAATATCAAAATGACATGTTTGTAGGATCTGTAGATGGACAAATATTTCATTTTGATCTAAATGATAATCGAACTGGACTACTTTTAAAGGGCGTTTTAGAAGATAAAATAGCTACAGATGATACGGAGTTTGGTGACATACTATTCGCAGAAGGTTTCAGTATTATTACAGACTTAAAACAAGGTCCCGATGGAAACCTATATGTGGTATCAGGATTGAAACAATCAAAATCAGAAAATTTAGGTGCTGTTTATAGAATAAAATAAGGATTCATTACAATGTTTTAGTCGATATTAATTTATTGGGTACAAATACAAGTTTTTGTCCAAAGACGAATATTGATGTTTTTTTAATGCATCTACATTTCGTATTTCTGGATACATATTCTACCGTTCACGTTCATCATGTATTTTTCATAATTAACAACTTATAATGTAATGAAGTTTTCAGTAACAAACATGTTTCCTTGTCTGAGATGTGAATTCCTAGACAAGAATTGTGAAGTGGTACAATACAAAAATAATAACCAGTAATATTTCCAACAATTTGAATAACAATTTCACCTATGATGAATATAGATATTCCTTTCCTTCCACAAATTTGATAATAGTAAAGTCTAAATTCTTTTCCAAAAACAAACATATCTTCTCTTTTCAATCCTTAAAATTAATAGGGATTCAATATTGTAGGTAATAATAACCAAGAATAATTAGTATACTAGATTAAGAATGTGACATTCAGAGCTATATACTTTCGTTAAGGAAAAAGAGACGTCCAGTTTCTTAAATTAATAGTTCATCCATTAACAAAACTAAAAGTATAATATATATCAATAGAATCTATTATTCTTAAATCCATGTAATATATAACCAAAAATTAAATCTTATTTCTAACTAGTTTTGATTTGAGATTAGATTAAGGGATTAAACCTAAAGTATCAATCTGACGTTTGATTAAATATAATAAATTACTTACAGAAATCTTTTTACATCTAAGAACTTAGTATAATGATATTTATAAGTCACTTTATGGAAATAACATATGTAAACTAATATGTCATCCATAAAAAAATATCTTTCTCATCCACAAGTATTCATGCCTTCTATTCTCTTTATAATAATAAAAGACAATTCATACAATAAAATCCTGAATCGTGATATAAAACATGAAGTTTCTGCTCAAGTTGATGATCATAATTCGCTACATGATTCTAATTACTTATGGGCTACTCAGGATATAGACAGTCAAGAATTATATGAAAAAATAAAGAGCAATAAAATTGTTAAATCATCGACTCATTTAATTTTATAATAACAATTGAAAATTAATAAATTTTAAGATCTTTTGATTTGTAGAATGTTCCCATAAAAACCAACTTCACTATTTAGTTGACTTTAATATATAATATAAAATTTACAAACAAAAAATATATAGTAGTATTTTGTAAACAAAAATATGAAATATTTATTAGTACAAATATGTACTTAACTTAACTTTTATTTTTATACAAAATTCGATTTACTTATAGATTTGTATCACATGTCTTTTATGTAAGATTATCAAATCTTTTTTAGATGAAGAATTGAAATGAGTATTTCTTTTTTCAAATCAAAAACAAAGTTACAATTTATACTGTCTCTTATTGTTAGTATTATTTCTTTGACTATATCTTGTATAAGTAATAATTCTTTTGCTATTGAAAATAATACTGCCAATAATAATAAATTTAATATTATAGCTACAGCAGATTTAGGTTGTTCTATAAGATCCCAAGACAATATTAAAAATATAGAAAAATTAGACCCTGAGTTATTTCTTGTGGCAGGGGATTTAAGTTATAAAAAAACTCCAGATTGTTGGTTTGATATGACCAAAATATTGGATTCAAAAACTAAAATAGCAATAGGCAACCATGACGATTATGAAGAGGAAGGACAGATAGGAGAGCAATTAAAAAAAGACTATATGAATCATTATAATTTAGATAAATCCTACTACTCATTTGATTATCAGAATGTACATGTCTTAATACTAGATACACAATTAGAGCTTTCAGTTGATACCCTAGAGTCTACAGCAGTAGTAGTAGAAGAAACATTAAGTATAAAAGAAAATAACGGTGAAAAAGATGCCAAAGATAAAAAGATAGAACCACTTTTGGAGGGGTTTCCAACAGTAGATATTGCAGATTTACTCAAAAAAAATTCAGTTGATGTAAAAATTCCAGCACTTGACAAGATTATAAAATCTAATGCAAAAGTTCCGAACCTACAAGTAGATAATGGACAATATGAATTTGTATTGAATGATTTAGAGAAAACTAGTCAAAATAAAAATATTGACTGGATATTTGTCATGTTCCATAAACCAATGTACTCTTCTCTATCTAAACAATTTGAGGAATATATTATTAGAGACAAATATCAGAATCTTTTTGACACATATGGTGTGGATTTAGTGATTCAAGGTCATAATCATATTTACAGCAGGACTCTTCCACTTTCACTAAATAAGGTAGATATATCTCAACCTATTGTAGACAAAAGTAATTACAATAATAATAATACCTTCACTAATCCAAAAAGAACAATATTTTTGGTCGTTGGAATAGGAGGAGATGAACTTTACGGACTAGTAGGCCAAGAATATTATATTGCAAATCAATATAATAAAGGATTTGGTTTTGTAGATATAAACATTGCTGGTAAAAGATTAGATGCAAAAGTTTATGATATTAACTTAAATTGTCAATTAAAAATAACAAAGAAAAAGGAACGAGAGCTGATAGATCCTCAATCATGTTTACTACCTACTCCAGGTAATGATAAATTAAAAGTTATCGATTATTTTACCATAGTTAAATAAATTAAAA
>JANWKP010000358.1 GCA_025451315.1 Nitrososphaerales archaeon
ATCAAATAATCATTACAATTTAATTCAATTATAATTAAATTATTACAAATAGATATCTAAAACGTATTATCTGATAGTAAAATAAAGTTAGTATACTTATGCTAATTGGTATAGATAAAAATCGTTTAATGGATCAACAATCATTACAGCAGTATAGTTTGAAGAATAATTATCCAATATATTGAATATTATATTTATGATAATTAAACATAATGGCTATAGATGAAAGTATATGGTCCCACTTTATAGAAGGGTTCAAATCCCACTGATTCCCTTTATCATTTTTTAGAATCTATTAGAAATTATTTCAATATTCAAATAGGTCTCCAAACTAATAAATCGCAGTTTACCGATCCCAATTACATGTCATGCTCGAAGCCCTCCGAGCCAGTCTAGCAACAAGGCTCTGTCTAATATTCTATAAGATACTAGCGATAATTTTTATAAAGTTATACTGATTGTTGTTTGTCTATACTTCTATACTAGATAATACTATAAAATAGCATCATTTGATATCAGACCTGAAAATCATGGAAAAATTATATCATACGCATCCTCTCACCTCATTATAAAATTTAAGTTATAAAGTGGTAGAAGGAATTGATCACTTCTCTCCAAAAATTTATTACGAATTCTATTAATATACATTACATTACTCAAGATGTTCTATAAATTAAGAAATGGGTATATTACCCCCAGATGAAACCCTTTCATTTATGATTCTATTAGGATTTACTATTCTAATATTATCTGTTTATGTATAAATATTGAATACTAATTTCAAAAGAAAATGCAGAAGAATTGAAAAAAGAGGAATCCCTGAATTTTTTAGATATCACTTAGATTATTACAAAAAATATGATAAGTTAGGAAATAACCAACCAATCATCTATTAACAATATTGAGAATAATTTAAGACATACACGATAAAAAGTTATTCGGAATATAAATTGGTAGATCATAAAGAGGTAATTACATGTCTTTCATCGTGAATTGATGATAACATTCATCCCTTAAATATTCAAATCCATTTATTGTTTTTTCAATTTCCTCGTTAGTTTTAGCTCCCACAATAACGATTTTACCAGTTTTGAATAAACTATAAAATTGGGTCAAAATCAGTTCACTCACCTCAGTTTTCACGCCCTCTCCTTTAACAATTCCTTCAACTAAAAGCATTGAATCTTAATGTTCATAAATATTCAGTTTAGAATTTGCTTATTTTTTGCCTATTAACTCATAAACATAATTAACATGTTCATGAGTTTTCAATTTCTTATCTTCTGATATTTTTATTTTTTTAGTTCTAAATGTATTGTTAGTTATCTTTCTTAATGCATTATTCAACTCTTTCGAAATGATAATTTGATCATTATCAGCAAATCCCTCGAGTCTACTACAGAAATTAACATCATCCCCAATAGCAGTAATCTGACTTCGAAGGGGAGAATACCAATATCCAAACACAACTTGACCAATATGCATAGCACATTTCAAATTTATATTGGTAGTAGGCTTGTAATCATAATGAGAATATAAAATTTTCATATGTTTTTCCTTAATTTTTATAAAATTCGTCTTTAACTCTAATGCAGCGTTCATTGCCTTTGAATGAACTATATCAAATTTGTTATCTTGGTAACCGAAATAAGCAAAAATTCCATCACCTATAAATTTATCCAATATTCCATTATTTTTTTTTATCACCCTCGTTGCTTCACTATAATAATCTCTTAATAAGTATTCTAGTTCATGAAATATAAGACCTTGTTTTTTCATTCGTCTTTTCATTAATGCTTTTAATTCTTTAATTAATGCAGAAAATTTACTTATATCCCAAAATACAATAATTAATTTATTAAGGTTAACTCCATCTAATCTTAATTCTTTAATATGTTTGTATATGAACGGATCAAAATACATACTTAGTTGTTCCTTAGAATAAGGATCATTATCTGTAATATTCTGTTTAGCCATGTCTTTACACCAATTATCTATTTCCATCAAGATAGTTTGACAGATTGGGAATCTTGATATTATATCTCTTACGAAGATATCTTAACCTTTGGGTATTGCTCATATTTTGATAGTCTTCAGTAAAAATAGCAATACTATTGACTTCTCTTCTATGGATTTTACATACATAATCTATTCGTTCATAATTATAATTAAACATGATTTCTCCCACTTCTCCAGAGTTTAGGCAAAGTTTTTCATCTAATACTTCAATATTTGTTGGATCAGGATCAATTTTGATAAAGTAGAGATGGTGAGATTCATTATTCGTATTAATCCATGTAATGGTATCTCCTTTTTGAATTTTGACGGTTGGCGGGATATAATTTCTAATAGATTCATTACTTAGAAATTGGGGAATAATTACTTGATGTTTCATTAATATTATGTAATTATATTAAATAGGATATATAGAAATACCAACAGACAACATTTAAGAAACAAAAAAATTCTATTCGAATATGTTTGGCTGGAAATTTGAGAAAGGAGAAGGAGAAAAGTAGTGGTTAATAAAAAATGCCGGAATAAAAAGAGCAATAACTTCAAACAGAGAAGATAATCAAACTCTTACATTTTATATTATTGTAGAATCAATAGACGACTTATAACTAAATCTCAAAAACAAGGTGCAAAGAAGATAATTAACAAAAAGGAGACATCTGAAGGTTTTTATGCTATCATTACAAGATCAGCAACAAAATACTTTTTTGGTTTATGGCAAAGCAAAAAATAGTAAGTAAAAGCATTGTCTAGATTAAATCAAACTCATAATATTTTTTGAAACAAAATAGGTTACTAGACTGAATTATAAATCTGAAGATATCCCTGGCGAAATGTCTAACTTATGATCTGTAAGAAATTTTATTAGTAATTTTGCAGTTAATGCAGCAATGTTACCAGACTTAAAATTGAGAAACTTATTACTTTTTTGAACTACAAAATTGTGTCAAAATCAGTTCACACACCTCCGAGCCCGTATTATAGAATCAATTTCATTTTATCAGAAGTTTATTATATAATATAGGTCCTCCATTTATTAAGTTCCTTTTAGAAATAAAATATATGATATTTAGTGAAGTATTATAAAAAAATAGTATTTACCTTGATTCCATCTTTATATATTATGGAAACAACTTATACATTATTAGGTGCAATAGTTTTGAGTTAGATAATACTCAAAGAAAAAGAGAATTTTAATGCTGAAAATACAATTACTTTACAATAAAGTATTAACTTTATAGGAAAAATAGAATATTGTCTCATTTGTTTTTTATTTTCAATATCAATACGATAAGACTAAAGTAATTATATATAAGAAAATAATGTAACTCTTATAAGAAATATTATCTAATTTTTAACTACATTGAATTTTCCTACTGAAAATACTAAATATCATGAGGCAAAAAAGAAAGAAGCAAAGGTAGTAGATTTTGCTGCAATAATGACTGGAAAAGAGGAGATACCAGAGGTAGATACATTAGATACTGCTTTAGCAACATTTCAATCTTTTAATAATAACAAGAATAAAGATAATGAAAAAGATGATATAAAATACTCTGTTAAGGTTACAGATACAGACAGAATAAAAGAAGTTAATATTCATACAGGAAAACCTAATGAAAAAGGAGATGTAGTTGCAGAATTGTATAAATCTGAAACTCCATCAAGAGAAGTTATCATGGATAATCTAACTGAGGGAAAAATAAGATCAAAGGATCTAAAAGGTCCACTACAAGGAAAGAAAACAAAGGAACTTATCAGAAAAATAGAGAAAGGAGAAGCCTATGTAGATATAAAAACAGAGGATAAGCCAAAGGGAAAAGTAAGAGGAAAAATTAAAAAATTAACACTTAGTTGATAATAATTATGAACAATAATTAACGACTCTTCAGATTCTTCTATAACATTGTCTGTAACCTCTCCCGCCAAAGTGTTCTATTCTATACTTATTTACAAATCATCATTATAAGACATATAATAATACCTATGTTGAATATTTGCTATTTAGTCTATATATCTCCCATCTATCTAACCATACTCCTTTACAAGTTGGACATAGTCAATATCGACTTCATACTTTTTAGACTCTTGCATTCGATTTGAACAAGTTGGACGTTGTATATTATTCCTACAAAATATTATCCATACACAAATTAAGACATTTGTTTTAAATTAGAAAATAGTTCTATAAAATTTCATAGATAATTCATCATATTGTTCCTCCCTTTGATTATGTCATAATATTTTCATCTGAATTGAATATTCTTTTGAACTACAAAATTGTATCAAAATCATTTCACACACTTACGAGCCCGTATTATATCGGGGTTCATATACATGTATTTTGCAATAGTGAAATAAAATAGGAGAGACGTCTAATGCAGCAAAAACTTGAAACTGTTTTGAAACACGTAGAAGAAATTAGCAATGATATCAATAGACAACTTATATACGAAAATCAACTCAATTTGATGAACTATTCATAATATTTTTAAAAAATCAATCAAAATTGTTGAATTGCTTGTTGATACCTACTAGTCTTTTTTTAGGGTAAATATCCAAAAAACAAAGAAATGATTATTACTTATGAGATTGAAAATTTACAATTATAATTACAATAGCTAAAAGAATGATACAGTTACTGTGGTTGTATGTTGCATCGAAAATACTATTGTATTAGACTTCCATTAGATAAACAGACTTAGTAATGGTTTAATTAGAATAGAAGAAGGTTATCTAAATTTAATAGCAAGTGCCGTGTCGCTTGATGATTGGAACAACAACAACAATATAATTAAAATGGATAATAGAATAAATGAAAATTGTTATTTCATGTAATTTTAGCCATTAATACAGAAAGCGATTTCAAAAGAAGTCTAACAGTAATATAATAGTATAACATTAAATTTTTGATATAAAATATATTGATCTCTTTAACTAAATAACAAAAAGTTATTTAATAATAGTATAACATTAAATTTTTGATATAAAATATATTGATCTCTTTAACTAAATAACAAAAAGTTATTTA
>JANWKP010000359.1 GCA_025451315.1 Nitrososphaerales archaeon
TATTATTATTATTTGCTATTGTATCATTATACATGGATACAAAGAATTGTATCCAGTTATGTACATGTAATAGATTAAATTCAATTTGCACGCATGGATAGTAGTCATCAAAAACTTTCTATTCTATCCTTAAAATACTGGTTAACCCTTTCCATCAAACTTTTCTCTATTGAAGAATGCAGATAATGTTTTAATCCAATTACTTCACATGCTTCGTCATACCAGGTACCTCCATCTGTGTATACAATATGCTTTCCATAGTTTGATACAAGAGATCTAATGAATTTTTCAGCAACAAGCATGTTTCTCTATTCTGAGATGTATGTTCCTAGCACTGAACTATGAATTGGTTCAATACAGATCCATAACCAGAAATGCTGGTTACCTATTTGAATAACTATTTCGTCTATGATAAAGGCAGACACTCTTTTCCTTTTGTAGATTTGACAGGATCCAAATCTTTGAATCCAGTTCCAAACAGAAACATAACTTCTCTTATTCTCATCTCTAAAGATTACTAATGCCTTGGAAGTATTACGTAGATTTATCAAGAAAGTATAGATAAAGAGAATACATTACAATAACAGTAGATGTTCTGTTTCTTTCAAATCTAATTTTCATATCATAAAGAGAACGTATCTAGCTATAGGTTTTACTGCTTAACTTAACAGAGCCAAATTTTATTTGTTTATAGACTGAAAATATTTGTATGTTTATAAAGAACATTATAATGTGTATAGGGAAAGAGATCGTATAATTATTTTATCTTATATAAGTACATTAAAATAAACAGAAAAATTCATGGTCATCTATTTATACTTTCTATGCTTTCTCATGTCATGCAAAACAGTAGTAAAAATTTACTGGCACTGGCTACCACACCACTTTTATTTACTATCATTGCGGTCTTTTTTTTATCTATTGATGACCTAAAAGCTGATGCGCAATCAGCAAATGCTACAAAATATAATTTTGAACCTTTTCAGTCGTTGCAAGGTTCAACATATCAAGATATCGCTGACAGTGATTCGCTGAACCTCACCGAGTTTAGTTTAGCATCATGGTTTAGAACCACTCCTAATTATACTGAACCAGGACATATTATAAACAAAGGTGGAATGAATACCGATGAACCAGGAATGAATTTAAATTATGGAACTTGGATTAACGAAGAAAATGGAGTATCTGGTGGCTTTGAGTCAGAATCAGGCGATGATTTCATTTTAAAATCATCAGAAAAAGTTAATGATGGAAATTGGCATTATGAAGTTTTGACTTATAATGGTACTACGTTAAATCTATATGTAGACGGAAAATTAGTCGGTAACCTCACATCTATTGAAGAAAAACCTGACAATACAGGGGATCAGCCATTACGAATTGGTGCCAATTCTTTAAATGAGGACAAATTTTTTACAGGAGATATTGATGAAATAAGATTATGGGATAGAGCATTAAATATGTCTGAAATAAAAGACTCATTTGAAGACAATAAATTTAATACCACAGGACAGATTCTCTTCTTATCGTATGGAGATTATGTCAATAGTGAAGGAAAACCTACTTATATAAAATAATCATATCTTTTTACTTTTTTTAGTAGTGATTATGATGTTATGCTCTGTTCTATTGTCAATTAACAAAGTAACAACTTAATTTAAGGACGAACATTTGACTATCAATTTTTTAAAAATATTTGTATGTGGAATCTAGATATAGTAAATTATTATTAATTATTTTCCTCAAATATTGTTGTAATTTTTGTTACTAAATTAAAATATCATCTTTTATTCTCCAACTTTAATTAATTATATTATTTGTAATTTTATCATAAACTATCTGGGCTTATAATTATTGTCACATATGAATTTAAGTGTGAATATGGATGTATTCTACTAGTAATAAGAAATAAAAAAAACATTTGCATAGAATCTATATTTGGTAATAAAAATTACTAACCACTTATCATTTGATTGTACCATTATGGATATAACATTAATATATTTGATACTATTTTATTATATTTATTGGGATTATTAGAACGCTTTTTATCGATATTCAAAGCTAAAGCTCATTCTGTTGCTGATAGATTTGAAGATCCAAATGAAATGCTAAATTATTCTTTTGAAAAACAACATGAATTGATAAATAAATTAAGACGTGATATAACTACGGTAGTGACTTCAAAAAAAAGACTTGAAATACAAAAAGCAAAACTTAGTACTAATATCTCTACCTTAGAACAACAAGCTCGTCGTTCACTAGAATCAAATCGAGAAGATTTAGCCAGATTAGCACTGGAAAGAAAGAATTTACTCCTTTCCCAAATTAAAGAATTAGAAAGACAGATTGGGGATATAGAAAAAGAACAACATAAATTGGAGGACGCTGAAAGACAACTCACTTCTAAAATTGAGGAGTTCAAGACACGTAAAGAAATGATAAAAGCAGAATATTCAGCTGCTGAAGCTCAGGTTAAGATTAAAGAAAATTTGACAGGGATATCAGAAGAAATGAATGACTTAGGTATGGTGCTAAATAGGGTAGAAGAAAAGACAGAAAATATGAAAGCAAAAGCACAGGCTTTGGATGAAATGATAGACTCTGGCACTCTAACTGATATTACAGCATCTTTTCCTTCTGGGAATGCAGATATTGAAAAAGAACTTGATAAAGTTTCTATCGAAAGGTCAGTTGAAGAAGAATTAACAAAATTAAAAACTGAAATCGGTAAAAAATAGTTATAGTATAGATAAAATAGTGAATTTGTCTGTTGTAAATGATATAAATATTTGAATTTTATTTGATAAGAGGGATCTGTTAAGTTAAGACTATTTCACCTCCAATTTTGAATAGAATCGTATTTGTTATTTTTGAATTATAAAATAGACGAATAACTTTATCCAATTGAATACATGTTGTAGATTGCAGTTTCTTATTTTGTTATTAACACAAGGATAATAATCATCAAAACATTCACTTCTGTTTTTAAAATACTGCATTACCATTTTGATAAGGCTCTTCATCAAGTGAGAATGCAATCTATGTTTCAAATGCAAAAATGTACAGGCTTGAGGATATCATGTACCACCATGTGTAAACTAGATGCTTACAATATTTATCAACTAAAGATCCTATGAAATTTTCTGCTACAAACGTATTTTTCTTTTGAAATATAGATTCCAAGCACAGAATTGTGAATTGGTTCTATACAAGTCCATAGCCAAAAATGTTGACGACCAATCTGTAATATTGTTTCATCTATTATAAAAGCAGAAACTCTTTTACGTTTGTCAAAGATTTGAAAAGACCCAAATCTTGTATTCAATCTTAATATAGCAACATGACTTTTTTATTGATCCTTGAAAGGTTCCAATACATTAGATGTATTTATGAAATTTATAATTTAATAATTGATTTACTTAAAAATTAGCTCTAAGATCATGTGATCATAAATTGCTCAAAAATAACAACAACAAAAATTTTTTAAATAAAGAATAATTTCAAATTCGTTATTTTATATTTTTATCTTTAAAAAATACCGTTTAAAATATCGTATTAAAATACTAAGTTCATTATAGCTTAATTATTAACTTTAATCAATTAGGTAATTCTTAGGGTTTGCATTAAGAGTAACATATTATCATGTATAATACAAGGAAAGCAAAGTATAAAATAGAACAATGCAAATTGTAATTCTATTATGGATAAATCTTTTATTATGAATGCTCTTATTATTGTGTTATTAATTATTGTTGGTATAATTCTACTTAAATTTTTGACTCAGTTGGTTATAATAGTTATTATAATTGGGGGAGCTTACTTACTTTATAGACTATATTTTAAAAATAAAAAGAAATTCTAAGAAATCTATTCTATAATTAAACATTTATTTTTTTTAATTTATCTATTAGGTATAAAATTTGTTTTCTCATTTAATTAATTTAGCTTTATGGATCTGAATCTTACTTCTCTAATAGTTTATAACCAAAGTGGTTATACAGGATAAAATTTTCTAGTATTATTTATTTATAGAAGATTTCTATTGTATAAAAAAAAAGAAATTTATGAATGTTTTACACCAAAGGCGATTTTGACAGTAGCTTTATATACTTCGATTTTTCCGGTAGAAGGGTCCACCTTTCCAGTCATATCAATTACCTCTAATCCACTAATTCCTTGTATAGTTTTACTTGCTTCAGTAATGGCAACTTGAACAGCATCTTCCCAACCTTGTGTTGAACTACCTACGATTTCTATGATTTTTGCAACATCAGTCATTATAATTTGATGGATGATAATTCATATTATTTAAGTTTTTTCCAATCAATCGGCTTTTAGTTTTCTAGTTTTCTAGTTTTGGTTGCTTTTTCTAATAAATATTATTATTATGTTATTATTTTTAATAAATATTATAATATATTAATCAGAAGAGTAGATTATATCATTCGTAGGATATTTACCAATGATTAAGGTTTCATTCTTGCCTTTGATACAATATCTAACCTTTTCTAAAATGGAATATTCCATATAGGATACCATGATGAAGGGTTTTCCTCTATTTTTATTGTGTCTGATATTTCTTTCATTATCTTAAATTCTTGATCATGATCTCTTTTTTTACTATCCGAAGAGATCGAAAATGGAACAAATGGATAAAATTTGTCGAGTTTATAATTATATATCAAATATTGGTTATTGTTTACAACCCCATTACTATTTGTACCATATCCACTTGAAAATTCGAATATATTTGCTAATAATTGTCGCGAAAAGCCTTTTTCATGAATAGTATCACCTATAGCATTTATTACTGCCACAATTTCTTCGATTGTTTTTCCTTTGATAATGAACCATAAATAGCCATAACTATCGATTTTTGAATCAAATGTTACGTCAAAATCGGAATTTTTTTTATCTATTACAATTTTTAAAAAATTATCAACTTGTTCTTTCATCTGTTTAAAGGTTTCAGAGTTTACACTCTTGACAAAAATTCCACATTTACCAGTACTTTTTAGGCCTAGCTTGTCGTCAAGTTTTATACACGCCAATGATAAAGCTGCGATTGACTCGCTGTCAATGAATGGATTACTAATATCATTACCATTTTTGTCGTTTTTATTATCCAAAATTCCTAAAATATTTTTTATTTTGCTAAAAAATCCCATTTGATGTTGTTTAACCAGCCTTATTTTGATATATCCTTTTCTATTACTCTCTCTGTTAGTAAACACTCAGTTATTATGATAATATTTTTACTTAAAATAAAATGCAGCTGATGTTTAATTAAATGTCAACTTTGAGCTTGAGAAAGTACTCTAATAGCTTTTTTTAAATAATTTAACAAAAGGAAATATTAATAATGATTAACAATTATCAATAGCTATCTATTCATATTGATTCCGCCAAAAAAAAAATTAATTTTAATTATAATATTTGTTTTGATAGTAGTTATAGGTTTCATAATTCTATTTAATAATGGCTCAGATAGAAATTCATCTATTTATTATCCTTCTCCACCCCAATATGAATATCCTTATTATCCATTACCATCGCCATCGATACCTTATGATTGGCAATATGACATGCCCTATAGTGATTTTCCTGATTCACCTCCTTCTGAGGATCAATATCCACTTACTCCTGATGAAGACCTACGATCATTTGATTCATTATTCGATTAACTTTTAATTAATCAATCAAGATCGTTTCATATCTTTATTTAGTTATTTATTCTTATTAGACAAAGAATAGTTAAAAAAAATTAATTATTTTGTAATTCTACAAATGATCTTATCTCCATGCCATCTTTTCTTGTTTTTCCATAACTGTTGTAAGAAAATCTGCGGTTCCTGCATCTCCAAGCTGCTCAGCGGTCTCTAAATCTTTCCAAAGTTGTCTTATTATTGATTCGTGATCAAGAGATTTTTTAGCATTTGACTTGCATATGGATATTCTTTAAGTTGCTCCGACAGCCTAGTTTCATCTATAAATTCTTATTGTTGCAATGTATTTCCCTTCAATAAATCTAATTCTTTCACTTAGCTCATCTACCATTTTTTTCTAACAGTTCATATTGTTCTTCTAACAGTTTGTGTAGCTCATTAAACCTATGATCTACTATATTCCAGTGATAGTTTTTTGTTGTTGTTAATAAGACATATTAATCTGCCAAATCTGCATTCAAGATACCTATGATCTTCTGTTAAGATTCATTTGGAATTCCTATATTTATTTTTGAAAATATATCAGACTTTATTTGATATTAGGACTTTGTATCTAGGTATCCAAAAAACTACCTAACAACAGATTTACTTAGAAACAAATGTTCACCACTTTACATGAATCAATCAAAATTAAGAAATCTAAATTAATCTCAGACTCTAAAATAAGGAAAAATTTACGAATTAATTAAAAACTATACTAAAATTTGGATACAGAATATAATAGAAACATAGAACATACCATAACTTGTATCCTCAAAATAGAGTCTACTAACCCAACAAAAAATTAAAAAATTTAGAAATTGTCACTAAATTTTCTAGAGTTTTCATCTATCTCCTCTTGAGGACTTTTGACAACTTTTTTATATTCATCTTTATGCTCTCTTCTATCTAATTCCTTTTCGTGTTCTTCTCTTACATGATGCAATCTATCTTTTTCATGAATGAATTCTTTCCCACATCCATTACATTTTAAAATTGTAATATGATGAACATGTCTTGAGTGATCAATTAATTCTTCGTAAGTTTCAAATTTTTCTTTGTCCTGTTCACAGACAAATTTTTTATGATGAAAAAAGTTCATTATATATCGAATGTTATTCGAATATTAAAACTATTTGTTATTAATAACATTGTTATAAAAATCTTAATTCTTATTGATTGTTAATTATTTGTAGTAATTATATATACTACCAATAGTCAATATACTGAATACCTTTGATTGGTTGAACAGATGACCATAGGTAATTATTAATTTCTTGCAACATAACAAAATTGTCTAAAATTATTAAATATTATTGTAATAATTAGAAATCCTTTGGCAATCAAAAAATGAACTTGATACTTAATATATTTCAAACAATTATTTATATAATTTTAACAATTAATTATGATATCATTTAAGACATCATCAAAAAAATAGACAACCAAAATAATACTACTATAGATCTTATATTAACCGGAATCATTAACCGGAATCATGGTAATGAGGCAACAACTGATTAAGATCATCAAAGTCGTGGAAAGTAAGCAATTCAGCCTCATCCCACAACTTACACTTTTTTAGAGCGAACTTGTTAATTAACATAGTAAAAGTGTATACAAAATTGAACTAACGAATACTTTAATTTAGGTTAATTATACAGAATTTTTACCTAGAAAATATATAATAAAATCATATGTCTCTTATGTTTGGCATTGTATACAAATTGTGGATTCATTATTAGTTGGTGCCAAAACTTTGATCATACAACTAGTATTTTTTAGTCTGAAAACACCCATAAATCTACTTTAAAAAGTTATTAAGAAGATTTCAATTATTACTATTATGAGTGATGAAAGTCAAAAGGATGAAATAAAAGATGAAACTCATCAATTACAAGATATCGAGCAAGAAGAGCTTGAAGATGATGAAGCGGATGAATTTGAAGATGATGAAGATGATTTTGAAGATAATGAAGAAGAAATAACTGAAAATAAGGAAAAAAATAAAAAAAATTAGAACGCTTGTACACTAAATTATTAATATTTGACTATAATAATCATTAATTAATAAAAGAATTAACCATTGTTTGTATCCTATATTATTATTTAAAATAGAATCTCACTCAATTTATTTTTAATTGTTATAATATCAGGATTTAAAATTTAGTAACAGGTGAAATCGAGATTTAAGTAAGAATTGATTAATTTTCTCTTGTTTTCTATTCAATATTATATTGTATATATTCAGTTTTGAACCTAAAATGAAGTTTTTATTATTCGCTAATTTTAAATTTTTTTTACAAGTCTATCACATCGTATTTTAAATTTCTAATAGTTTCTATGGTTTCTGATTTATTTTACAAGATATGAATAGAAGTGATTCAGGAAAGAGAAATAAATCAGAAAGTGAATTTTATTAAACTATTTTCAAAAAAATTTTAAAAATATACTATCTCAGTCTTTAAAATATGTTAGTAGAATGTCGAATTTAATGGATAGTCTGTTTTGAAAATTTTAGATTCCTCCAAAGTCTATTTTTTGTTATAATTACAGTGTTCAAGCTGGTCCTAGAACTGTTTAAAGAGATATTATATGTATTTTGAAACCTTAGAAAGGAATTTTTTTGATGTCAAATATTTTCCAACCATCTATCCTCCCAAATAATATCCATCTTCTCATAGAAACTTTCATTAGATTCTATAATGTCAGCTGTCTGAATGTATTGAATGCTCTAGATATTATTCGAATTGTGAGGGAAATAGAAAGCTCAGGAACTAATAAAAAAGATTGTTTAAGTTTGAATTTAAACCAATTCCGCATGACTTGCAAAATTATTGCTATGAAGAGTATATAAAACAATGTAAGATCATGACATAACATTCTTAATAGTTACTATTGTATTAAAAAAAAGTCTGAAAAGATTATTATGGTTGAACTATTAGAATGCCCAGTATCGTCATATGTTAGTAAACAGTTTGTAATGGTTGAAGAAAATGTTTCTGTAGCCAATGCGGTAAAACTTACTCAACCGAAAAACATTGAAACAATTATTGTTACCTCTAATGGAAAACCTGTCGGTATAGTAACTGATAGCGACATTCTGGAGAAGGTCGTAATAAAAGGAGATGATTCTGATTTAGTTAATCTGAAATCTATAATGACATCTCCAATTTTGACCTTACCTAGTACCTCCACTCTCAAACAAGCTATAGAATTAATGAGGATTAGAAAAATTAAACGAGTTCCAATAGTTGATTCACACCATAAAAGTGCTCAAATTATAGGGGTTGTGACACAGAAATTTCTTGCAGAAGCTGTTAGAAATTCAGTAATAGAAAAAACTTTTAAAAGTTATAGAGTATCAATAAAAGAAAACTACAAGCCTATTTTTGGAAATCTGGGTTTCATAATGCAATTTACTGGGATATTGATGATTATTCCTGCAATATATGGAACATTTTTAAATGAATTAGAATCCGCAGCATCAATTTATTTAGCAGTTATTTCAATGTCATTGACTGGGTTTCTTCTGAATACTTTGGGAGAAAAAAGTACGTTAAATTTGAAGCAATCTTCTATTGTTGTGGTATCGAGTTTTACACTATTAAGCCTTTACGGAAGTTTACCGTATATTTATGTCAATCCATTTGAAATAAATTTTGATTATTTATCTCTGTTTGTAAGTTCAGTTCTAGAAAGTTCTTCTGGTTATACAACAACTGGTCTTTCTACAATAGACAACCCAGAATCACTTCCAGAAAGCTTCGTCTTTTATCGATCATATACTCAATGGGTGGGTGGATTAAGTTTTGTTTATTTGGTGATGGCTTTGTATTATCCTGAAACTAAATTGGCTACGATGCGAAATATGATAGGAAGAGGAATTCTTAAGTTTAAGCAATTATTGTCTACTATTAGTATTATTTTTGTATTTTACACATTTATTTTTATTTTGTTAATATTTTTTATGGGTGACATACCGCTGATCGATTCTGTATCTTTATCATTTACAACTCTTGTTACAGGCGGCTTTCTTCCTGATTCTACAATTTTTAATTCTGTTAATTCGAATCAGTTGATATTGATCATGGTAGGAATGCTGTTCGCTTCATTACCATTTGGTTTTCATTATGGTATTTTTAGCAGAGGTGTAAAAACGCGAAGATTAAGTATGGAAATAATTGTCTATCTGTTTTTTGTTTTGCTTTCTGCAGTTTTATTTATAATAATCGAGCCTTCCATTTCAACACATAATTGGCTTACTTCATTATTCCATGTTGTAAGTGCATCAACAACAACAGGATTTTCATTTATAAATCTATCTTCTTTAACATTTGAAGGGAAATTATTTCTTATTTTTGTCATGTTAGTGGGAGGCACCGCCTTTTCAACTGCTGGAGGAATAAAGATAGCTAGATTATTATTAATTTTTCAGAAATTAAGAGGTAACACAATTTTTTTAGCGATGTCTGATGCATTTACACCATTATCAATCTCCTCAACTGCCATTCAATTTCGTAAATATAGGAATGGCCAAAAATTCTCAATCAAAAAAAAAAATCTTCTAAAATCAAAAAATGATCTAGTATATCGTGATAGTCAAAAACTACCATTGTTATATGATAAGGCCTTTAGAGATGCTATTTTTGTAATTATATTATTTGTTATTCTCTCTATTGGAAGTGCAATTGCTATTTCCTACCTTAATAAAAGTGATTTTGTAGATGCATTATTTGAATCTTCATCAGCTCTTTCTAATACAGGTCTTTCAGTTGGGATAACTACTGTGGACCTAGATTTGATATCAAAAATAATCTTATCAATTAATTTGGTACTGGGTAGATTTGAAATAATAGCACTTTTATTTATTTTCATCTCGAGATTAAGGAGATAATGTATGCAAGATTTAAAAATTCTAAAATATTAATGTCTGATCACACAATGGAGATTAAATTATTCTTTATAATGAAAAATTAATGGAACAAGAATTTCTAATTTCTATTAGTGGTATCATGTCTTGTTATGATAAGCATTCTTTTTATTGTTGGAAGAAAAAAAAATTTTATGATAAGAAAATTCTCTATCATTAGGATCATATAGTTTAAAAGTTAATCTTTGGGTTCAATTTTAAATCCTATCTTCACTTCAGCTTGAAATTCATTAACTTGATTATCTAGTATTCTAAAGGTTACCCTTCCTAACTCTGCCCATTCTATATTATTTATTGTTTTTGATGCTTCTTTAACTGCTTCTTTAACTGCATCATCTATGTTATTAGGAGACGTTCCTATAATGTGAATGTATTTGTAAACCATAAAAATAGTCGTTGATCATCACTTAAAACTTTTATTAATTTTTTTTACCGGTTTATACTAATTATTAAGAGTTTATCTTAATATATGTGGAACATCTGTATCAATAAATTTTGACATAAATTTCTTGAAGAAGTTATCTTCACTGTTTGGCTCTTCTGAATTCCTAGAGTCAATGCTCTTTAAATTATTATTATCTTGCCTATCAGGAGCAACATAGTCTGCAGGAATGGGACTTTTTTCTAATGATGGTTTAGGTATTAATCCTTTATCCTCATATTCACATTCTCCTGTAATGAGATCATTTTCGAGGGAATTATAATCACTAATCTTGTCGTCTTGATCACAAATAAATCTATCAGCATCATCCCCACCTTTCAACTTGTCTTTTCCATCGCCTCCATTTACAACGTCACTTCCATCTCCACCATCAATTTTATCATCACCTATTCCTCCAATAATATCATCATTGTCATCTCCTCCATTCAAACCATCGTCTCCCTCTCCTCCATCAATATTGTCTTCTCCTTTTCCTCCATCAATCTCATCATCCCCCTCATGTCCTTGGAGAGTATCTTCACCATCCTCGCCAGACATAAGATCGTTACCATCTCCTCCTCTAATCTTATCATTTATTTCAGTACCTTCAATCGATACATGTACCAAAGGCTTAGCTGCGAATTCATTAATATTTGATGTCTCTTCACCATCGCTATTACCTTTAGAATCATTATCACCCTTTTTGTCGTGATCAGTGGATAATATCTCATTATCAATAACCTTCTGGGCAATAGCATTTTCTGCAATTAAAGGAATGCTAACTAGAAGCAATAGTACGATACTACACCTAATATTTAACCTACGAATTATAACAATATTTCTATAGGAGCATTGATATTTAAAATCTTTTTGTTACTATTTTTTGAATAAAATATAGTAATAAAGTTACATTATATTAAAAGATAAGATTTCATTATATAAATTTTCTATTTTACTTTATATTAAAGTGAATGAATTGTCGTAAATACATCAAATTTAATTTTAATACCTTTAGAAATTTTTCTAAAATTATAAACCTTTACATAAGCTTAATGTAAACAATTCAATTATTATAATTCAACTATTTTTTGGTTCTGTTAACTTAATGATCTATAGCTGTGAATCTACTATTTCTAATTAGTATGCAAATTAGATTTGATAGAAATAGACAGCCACTGTTATACTTATTTATTCTTTGTATTTGTACTTTCTTGGTTTAAGTTTAAGAAATAATTCCAAAGCATTAGTGATCTTTAGAGATGAGAATAAGGTGAGATATGTGTCTGTATAGAATTGGAATTGGATACAAAGGTTTGTTCATATTCAGTCTACAAACATTAAAGAACATCTGCTTTCATAATAGAAGATAAAACTGCTGTTCAGATTGCCAGTCAGAATGTCTGGTTATGGATTTGTATAGAACCTTTATCAGGTTCTGTGCTTGGAATCTACATTTCAGAAGAGAGAAACATGCTTGTTGCTGCAAAATTCATGATCTTTTATTGAGAAATAAGGAAGACATCTAATTCCTAAAGAGATGGTACATGAAATCCAGAAGCATGTAATATCTTAAGATTGAAAAACTATCTACATTCAAAATTTCAGAAGATTTTGATGGAAAGAGTTAATCAGTACTTCAAGAATAGAACTGAAGAATTTGATAATTATTATCCATATATGTAAAATGTTTGCAATATATTTTATGTATATAACTGGAGTCAATTCTTTGTCTCTGAAATATGATACGACATCTAAGAAGATTTATTTTATTAACGAATTGAATGAAAGAGGTGAATATATTTTAAATTATCTAAGCCATTGAATCTTCATTTTAGATTGGTTCTTATTAGTTAGTTCTTATTAGTTAACGAAGTTACCTTATAATTAAATAAGGGAACTATCTCCCATTTGATCATGTCTAAAGAGAAAAGTAAATCAAAACTATCAAGCTTATTCAACATCAAAGAAAAATTTGCTAAAAATAAAGGTGATGACAACGTAACCAAATGTAAGGAATGTAATATGGAATTTAATACCAAAGATCGAATGAATGCTCATAAAAAAATTGCACATTCAGGGAGAGGGGATAAAAAGAAAAAGCAACCTTAGACTTAATTTATTTAAACCATATCGGATTTTTAGATCTTTAATTGTGCTTTGTCCTAAATTATCTATATTTATTATATTTTAATATAAGGTGATAATATATTTACAATAACTAATGCACAATAACTATCTCAATGTATTCGGTTCATTGAGTGAATATTATTAGTAAATTGAGTTGGATTGTTTTTAGAAATATTATTCATCAATTTTTTTGTTACCTTTGAATAAACATTAAATGAAATAAGGTTGAAATTGTTTATAAAAAAGCAAATTAATTATTTTCATGATTATCTTATTTATCATCTCAATTTTATTAAATTTCATAATCTATATAGACATACCATCTAATCTAGTAGTATTTATGTTGCAAATTTTAGAATAAAAAAATTTATAATACTAGTAACAATTTTAAGAATTAATTATTCTTAATTACATCTCAACTAAACAAAATAAAAAAATAAATAAATATTCAAATAAAATAAAGGAATGTTTTTGATTTCAAGGAATTTTTTATTATGGATTCATCCTTTTTTTGACTGTTGATTTTTTTTAATTTATTTGTTATAAATCCCAACTTTTCTGCAATTCTTGTTAGAAACAATGAAATCGAGAGCATTTATCTACTAAAGTATATTGTATTTAAAAAATCAAAATCTTTTACTCTTTATCTTTATGGACTTCTTTCAACCGATACATTTTTCTTGCCCTCAAATTCTAATTGTATTTTTGAAATTTTTGATAATTCGAAAGGAGAACAGTTTGTGAGCAATTCTATTCCCTAGCATTTCTTTATTCTAGTTCTGTTATAGATAATTTGTTATTGTAGACTGAATATGAACAAACCTTTGTATCCAATTCCAATTCTATACAGACACATATCTCACCTTATTCTCATCTCTAAAGATCACTAATGCTTTGGAA
>JANWKP010000360.1 GCA_025451315.1 Nitrososphaerales archaeon
AAAGAAATAGAAACATTCAGTACTACCGATAGGACTTTTGTAGATTTTCAATGTGGTATTATAGAAAAAATTCATCAGGATAAGGATAAAAATAGTGATCATCTTAAGAAAATGATCGGTACTACGGGGACAGGGACTGGCCCCGCGAATGCAGACCGAGCATTGAGAAGTCTAAAACTTGCAAAGGATTTTCCAGAAATTGCCTTATTTTTGGAAGATGTTAGTAATTCTATTAACCATTCAATAGACAACAAGGAAAAGGTACTAATTGAAGGGACGCAAGGTACTTTTTTGTCACTATTTCATGGGACGTACCCTTTTGTAACATCAAAAGATGTTTCAGCCTCAGCCATTTGTTCTGATGTAGGAGTTGGCCCAAAAAAAATAGATGAAGTTTTGGTTGTTTTTAAATCATATGTTACTAGAGTAGGAGAAGGCCATTTAAATTCTGAAATAAGTACTGAGCAAGCAAAAGAGAGAAATTGGTTAGAATACGGAAGCGTAACAGGAAGACAAAGAAGGTCTGCGCCATTTGATTACGACCTGGCAAAAAAAGCTATTCGGATTAATAGCGCAACACAAGTGGCGTTAACAAAATTAGACATTGTTTTCCCAGAATCCAAAGGTATTACAGATTTTTCAAAATTATCTGAAAAAGCTAAAGAATTTGTAGGTAATATTGAATCAGAAACTGGATTACCAGTGACCATTATTGGGACCGGAGCAGAGATAATGGACACTATAGATAGGAGAAATAACAAATAATCCTCAAGTAGCGAAAGTATCAATTTACTTGTTAAAAACTTCACAAGGCAAGAAAAAGAAAATGTTCTTGGTTTTAACCATGCATGATTTTATTGAGTTTAGACTTTGATAGATAGGGAAAGCTACCATATGATATCAACTTATTGGAAATGACTCCCTTTTAAGAACATTCCTTTTGATAGAGAGTCGTCATTGAGCAGACAATTAGGACGAATGATATAACCAAAATTAAAAGTACTAGTTCAGTTTCAAGTATATCAATAAAACCTTGAGATCTTAACAAAAAGAATCTCGCCCTTCATTTCAGTAGTAAACCACTGTCTATACAATAAGTGTGGCTATGTCCACAATCATGATAAATCGCCTAGTTACTTTTAGAAGGCTATCCGCAAAGAGATATGTCATTCAAATTTGATCGAATCCACATTGAGAATAAATTCAGTTAAAGAAATATTTGTAATTATATCTATTTCAATTACGATAACCTAATAATTATCTTAACTAATTATATATTGCATTTGCCTATGCATTCTAATCCTAAATTAGACTATCTCTAGGCTCATGTTATTTTCTTTAAAAATAAATAGGATACATATTATATTTCATATTCAAATGTTCTACCATATAGATATGTTAAAACGATCTTGATATATTAAAGCAAGTTCACATTGAACTCTTCAATTGAACATTTCAATAATTTCATATAATGGAGTGAAATTTTTGAAAAACAGAATGAGTAGATATTTCTTTACCTTTTGTTCAATTGCTTTGTTAATATTTAAATAGGTCTAAAGTTTTTAGTATAGTAATAAATTATAAATAGATTCACATAATAATGTAATAGAGACAAATAATCAATGATAGTTGGCAAAGCAATTCATCGAACATTTACTAATTTATCGGATAAAGCTTCGGTTAGTCTATTTTATATTCTTGCTGGATTATGGGGTTTGTTGATATATTATACAATTGTTCCCCGTCTATTTGGACAAACTCTTCCCTCTAATAGCAGTATAGATATATCATTACTAACATGGGCATTAGTCAGTCTTTCTTTATTAGGATCATCACTTTGGTTGTTTGTGCAAATAGGTTACTTATTCGTAGGTAATGGAGTGATACACTACCAAAGAAATGCAATTAATGATAAGAGCCGCGACTGGAGTAAACCTATTGTCAGCATAATAATCCCCGCACATAATGAGGAGGCGGTAATTAAAAGAACAATATCAAGCTGTTTATCTCAGACACATAAGAATACGGAAGTTCTAGTCATATGCCATAACTGCACCGATAATACATACTTAGCAGCTTCTCAAATAACAGACAAGAACGTGAGAGTATTTGACTATAAAACAAAGGAAGCTGGAAAAGGACTTGCTCTCGATTTTGGTGTAGAAAATTCCAGGGGCGAATATGTATCTGTTCTTGATTCAGATGGAACTTTAAATGATGATTTTATTTCGACAGCCCTTCCTTTGTTCGGCGATACCGATATTGCAGCGGTTCAAGGTAAACTTCTTCCTAACAATAGGTATCATAATATCATAACTAATTTACTTTCACTGGAAGGTGATCTCTATTCGATTCCCTATATGTCTATGAAAAGTTTGATGGATAAAAGGACCTCACTGGGAGGGACAGGATATATCATAAAGAAAAATATACTTCTTAAAGTCGGAGGATTTAAGAATTCCTTGATAGACGATTTTGAACTATCATTTAGATTATTCAGAAACAAATACAGAATTGTATTTGCCCCACTATCGGTGAGTCATGATGAGCGGCCTCCTGAGCTAGCACTCATGCTCAGGCAGAGATCAAGATGGGTTAAAGGACATATCGATTTACTAAAAGAAAGAATACCGGAAGGATCTGATATTATGGGTAATTTGTACTGGATTAACCCTATTCTCATGATTTGTGGATTATCATCTGTTCTCATCGTATCATTCGGATTAATATGGTATCTAGTCTTTGGTATGTTGCCGTTTAAATTCTCTTTTACCCCAATACTATTATGGATTGGTATGACTATTGCAAGTTTTTTTTTGCAGCTGGCTATCCTGTTTAAGCAACATAGACATTCGGGATGGAAACTTGTAGGTCCCCTTGCGCTGTCAGGGATGTTTTCTCAATACTGGTATGTTGCACTCATAAAAGCTTTTTTTGTTAAATCATGGTCTAATACTAAAACCACTCATGGTTATATTAATACGAAGGATATTTCTCGAATTGCTGAAGAACATGAATTCGACAGAAAAGAATGATGATAAAGGCAGAGCATGTAGAATAACATAGTTGTCAAATCATCTATAGAGTATTAGCACAACTAAACTATGTGATATATTAATAATACATAAATTTGTGTTCTAATATTCTATATCCAAAATATCACAATCCATCTTCATCTTAATTTTTATGATAATGATTTATAATTGTATTATTTAGGGTGTTTCTAAAAAATAATTCACTAAAACTAACTTGTCCTTTTAAACAAATCTACATTCATAGCGAATGATATTATTTCTAATACCAGTATATCAAGAATTCATATATTATGATATAGATTCAGTATTGTTTAAAATAATAGTGTGTAGTTTATTATATGGAGATATTCATGTTGATGTTTGATTTTGATTTTGATTACAAGGTTGTGTATTGTTGTAACAAAAAACATTCGAAACAAGCCAGTCGTCAAAGTATTTAAAGAACAACTCACTATCATACATAATTCGTCCAGATATACCCAACATTATTACTTTGCCTTTACCATAGTCTACTGTATATGTTGCCACCACCGTTTCTTTTAATTCAGGCCTATTCACGTAGTCTTGTGCTGGAAACTTTATCTCATAATCATGAATTATAGTTACGTCGGGATTATTAACATAATTCTCTTCAAAATGAGTATAGTTAAAAGGATTATTATCGAATGTTATCTTGTTTTTTATGTCATTTATCATATAACTGGAACCAGCCCACTCCTTTGTTTCATTTATCCAACGCTCATTGACAGATTCTCTTGCGGCCTTGCCGTCAAATTGCCAACCGTGACCGTTAACTAATGATATTTTCTGATTATCTCTGTCATATTGTACTTCAGCATAAAATGGGTTACCATCTATAGGAACAAGATTACCACCGTTTTTCACAAATTGTCTTAAATTATCATATTCGTTTTGAGTCATGTACTCGTTATGAAATAGCATAAGCACATCATATGCATTAGTCTTGTTATCATCACTGTAGAATATGTGGCCATCACTAGCATCTTCATCCCTCATAACAGTAATCATAGCATTCGGAAAATCTTTCTTTACATGATCGACGAATGGCGTCCAAAATCTCTGTGGATCTGGAAAACCACCAAATGAAACATCATTTAGCTCGGTTCCATTTACAGGGATAAGAGCAGTAAGGTTATCTAAGGTCATTAGTTCTGCTCCACTATATTCCTGTGCTACAGAATGAGGAGTTTTTACGGTGAACATATCAAGATCGGTCGTTATATTATTATCCGTAAATGGGGGAACACCGTATTTTGCATAGAATGTATAAAAACCATGTTCCTGATAGGCAGCTTCAGTAAAAGTTGGCCTTAAAAATGCAATCCTGGGATTTAATTGATCTGTTGTTTCTCCTTGAATAAGATTTCTTTCTGGGATTGCAGCATTTATTGTAGTTTCAGCATAACTTGGATTTCCTGCTCTATCATATGCTTCTATTACTACTCTATAAGTTCCTGTAGTATTAATCACCATAGGAATCTCCCAATGCGATTCATTATTAGATGATACTGATGAAGGAAGGACTGCAAGTTTGATGGGAAAATTACCATCAAATGGAAAAACATGAGCTAATGCGGACACATTCTGAATTCCACTATCCGAATCATTTGCGGTAAATTGTATGTTAATTTTGCCAGTAGTTATGGTAGGTGGATATTCAGGATATTTGATATCAATAATAGGGAGTAGATCATCATTTTTAGAATTCTCAATTGCATTAATAGTATCAGTTGGTAATGCAAATTCAGTATCATTTTCCTGTCCAAAAGATTTATTTGATAAAAATAATCCATTAAAGAAAAAGAATTCAATAAATATAGCCAATAAAAGGATTTTTAAAATAATTTTTTTCATTTATTCAGGATTGATATATCAAGTTTATAAATTTTTACACAATTCTCTAAAAAAATATAATGTATATAATATAATATGAGTTATTCCAAACTTATCTGTGATTTCAAAAATGAAAATTGAGAAATGCCTTTCCAAGTTCAATATTGAAAGGGGCACTCTAGTATTGGGGATGACACTAATAACAATATATATATTATCATCATTGGTCATTACATCTCTTTTCCATCACTTAGATAAAATAGATGCTTCTACTGATGATCCTACTAACACCCGTAATATTAATAACGAAACTTTTGTTGAAGATCCAACTGCTTTATTTCATAATCCAACTGTTAATAATCCAACTGCACAAATTCTTGTTTTTGTTTTGTCAAATGGTGGTTCCCTATCAGATTATTACACTCCTAATGCTCCCGGCCTATACATTACCTCAGGAAGTCGGACTCTAGAACAATTGCATGAACAATTTCCAGAAATAATAGAGAAAATCAGCCCAAATAAATCAAATAATGAATTTTTAATAAAGAAATCTATTATCATAGGTAAAGATGCAGAACTTAATATATCAGACGAAACAATTCGACTTTATTCTCCTCCAATTAAAGATAATCATCCCTCAGTCATAATCAATTATGGGAATACAACAGTTATTAATTCAACTATCACATCATGGGATCCCCAAATGAATGTTCCCGATCCAAATCCGTATCATCCTAGGTCATTCTTGATATCTATAGGGGACGACGGGACATTCAATGTGAAAAATTCAACAATAAGTTATCTAGGTTTCTCTCTAGGTGGAATATTTACTCCGGAATCTTCCTTAGCTGCATTAAATTATTATGATAGTACAGGTTTTACTATTGAAAATTCCACTATTTCTCACAATATGTATGGACTTTATACCCAGAATAGCAGTAATTTTAAAATCAAAAACAACCAAGTTTATGACCAAGTTGGATATGGTTTAGATCATCTCAGTGGTTCAAAGGATTTTATCATAGATTCTAATCACCTTTTTCTCAATGGCAAGCAAGGAGTTATTTGTGCACATCAATGTACAAATGTAACTATTAGTAACAATCTTGTAGAGTATAACAATGAAGGAATAGGATTATACTGGTTAACTAATTCCAGTGTAATAAAAGACAATATTATAAAGTATAATAAAGAGTATGGTTTATTTGTAAAAACAACTAGTTCTGATAATCTAGTAGAAGGGAATACTTTAATAGGTAACGGTTACGGAATTGGATTGATGGAAAATTCTAACAATAATATGGTTAGAAATAATACAATACTTTATAGTATATTTACAGAAAATCCGATATTCAACGACGAAACTAGTGAGTCAAATATTATCGACGATAACGAATTCATCACGGAGAGGGATGTTTTATCTACAGAAGAACAACAGGACTTGCTTCTCCAATTACAATAAGGAACCCCCAAATGAATGTCCCCGATCCAAATCCGTATCATCCTAGGTCATTCTTGGTATCTATAGGAAACAAAACAGTGAGTCAAATTTTATCGGCAATAAATTCACGAAACGGCATATTATACTAAGAGCCTATCCCAAAATTATTTTTCTATAGATGATAATACAACATGAGAACTGTACTAGTCCAAGGTAGTTTTCTACCTTCTTTTCATATCGGGTAAACAGTTTTCTGAACCTGTTATGCCA
>JANWKP010000361.1 GCA_025451315.1 Nitrososphaerales archaeon
ACTATGACAATGGAAAGGACAGAGACTATGACAATGGAAAGGACAGAGACTATGACAATGGAAAGGACAGAGACTATGACAATGGAAAGGACAGAGACTATGACAATGGAAAGGACAGAGACGATTACAAGCAATTTGATAAGGAATACGATAGAGAATACATGAAATATCAACCAGACTATGATACAGGTGAAGAATACGATTTCTCGGATAGTTATTAATTATCAGAATTTCTTATTTTTTTAGAGGAATATTTCTCTTCGTATAACTTGACAAAAATTAATCACTGGTATAATTTGTATTATCATTCTATGAATCAACCTTAATCCCTATATTTACAAATATGTATGTAAATGTTAAAACTTAATATCCAAAGAAATACATACTTAAAAGCGAAATAGAGCATGTATTCTACTATATTAGATCATATCTAACTTTTATTTGATAGTTATATAAGTCGATTCCGGAAATTACTATCAAAGTGAAGCTTCCAATAAATTATAAAAAGTCGACTACTCTATTACAGATCTGTAAAACATATTATTTTAACTTTTTTCAAGTCTAAATTTATTGTTATTACCACTCCAACCATAGTTGAAGCAATAATGTATTTGTTATTCACAATATCTATATTATCATTTAGTGTATAATAACTGAATGACTCTCCATTCATCACATTCATACTTGAAAAAAAGGTTCATATATCCTAATTCAATTAACAAATGTACCAATTATATTTCTATAAACATATTATATATTAAATCTGGAGAAAAAATTAATAGTATATCTTAATAATTATCATTATCCTCATACATTAATTCAATTAATACTAACAATAGATATTTCTATTTTTATTTCATGTAATAGTTGGTAAAAAGACTATTTTTACCAAACTACTACATTAATAATGGAGTTGCTTGTCTGGATATTACGTAATCATATTGGAGTAGGTGCTACCAATACAACAAATAATATATAAAAATAAATAGCAATAAAGTTTGTGGAGTATTCGACGAATGTATCTCTATATATATAACAAATAATTTATATCGACAAAAAACTTTATATTATTTATTGAGAATATCTAAAATAATATAGTAATCATTTCAAAATTGTTAGATAACAAATTCGATAGTTGAACTAGAATTACAGAATATATATTGCTTATGAGATACATAATGGAAGACACAATTACGATTACGTTTATTTCAATTATGTAATATTATTTAAATAATGGAAAAATCATAAATAAAATTATTTCTTTATTGATAAAAGATCCTAAAAAATGAAAAAAAACCTATTTTTTGTTATCTTAAACTCCTCTTCATTTTGATGTATTCAGTGGTAAGTTAAAGACTTCCTGCGTATTGGTTTGTATTGTTCCATGAATAATTCCCATTATTTTATTATAAGAAGCCTTTGATTCTATCATATTTTTAAGTTGTTGAAGACCTGATTCTATAGCTTTTGCATTCTCTGTAGCATTGGAGGGTATATTTTGCTTGATTGTATTATTAAATAATTCTATTGCATTATTAGTTAATTCTTTAGCTGTTTGAAATGAAGCAATATTAGATACGGTAATATTGTCAGTAGTATTTGGATTATTATCTGTATGTTTGCTCATACTAGTCATACTATCTCCATGGTTCATTTTCTTATTGGGCATTGTACTATTATTAGTATTATTTCCATGAGACATAGTACTATTATTACCCATGTTCACAGCTGAAATATTCATGGGTTTTGTACCAATTGCATTAGCATAGGATAGATCAATCGAATTTATCAAATCAGCAAAATGTAATGCATTAATTGTTGCATTAGTCAATGCATCTGAATCGATTCTTACTGATATTGCTTCTGCTAATATATCATTAAAATTATTTACTGAATCACTTATGTCTTGAGTATTATTATTTTTTTCTATAGCAATACTCATTTCATTTAAAAATGATGATATCTCATTTGCAATTCTATCATTTCTTTCAGCAATCTCTTTCTTTATATTTTTTGTATACAATTCCTTAATATGTTTTAAATGATCTTTAGCTAAAGATTGGTTATCATCAATCAAATTAGTTTTAATTAAACTCATCTCGGTTTGAATTTGATCCATTAATGCTAAAAATGAGGCACTTTCGTCTCCAGCAAAATTGTGACCATATATTTTATTGTTATAAATACTGCTGCCTCCAAATAATAAAAGTGATGTTGCTGCTACTACTAGTATCGTTGAAGTTAATAACTGAACTTGTTTAATATTAATTATAGTGAATTTCATGGTTAAGAAATAAATCTAATAAATAATAGATAAAATTTATGATACAATTCTCGAATTTGTATGTTATATAGTCGAAGATATATTCTTTAATAAAAAAGTTGTATTAGGTACTATTCAAAGGTTTATTACTTGATGACGAAGATGTAGATGTTAGGCTCATTTTAAGGAATTGTTACTTTATCTCCAGGCATCCATTTAACATAACAAACTAATATCGTTTTTTCCTAATTATGTACCTTTAATTATAAAGTAAAGATACTATTTTATTTTAATTATAAATTCTAGTATATTTGGTAACCAATTACCCGTTGAAATTATAATTAAACCTAAACCAATATAAGAATGCAAAAGAGAAGAATATTGAATGGAAGATGATATCGAATATCCTCCAGGGCCAAAAGATATACTCCCCTATACCCTTGAACGCAAATTTCTTCGAGATCCTCTTAAAACATTAACTGATATATCTCAAACATATGGTGATGTGTCTCATTTTAAATTTGGTAAACAAAATGTCTATTTTTTGAATCATCCTAATTACATAGAAGATGTACTAATAACCAACTACAAGAATTTTATCAAAAGTAGAGGACTACAGGTATCAAAACGTCTTTTGGGGTTGGGTTTACTTACTAGTGAGGGGGATTATCATGATAAACAACGACGCTTAATACAACCAACGTTTTATCCCAAAAAAATCAAATCATATATTGATGTGATGATAAAAAAAACACTTAATCTATGTGATCACTGGAAGGATGGATCAGTATTAGATATACATAAAGAGATGACACATCTTACCTTGGAAATTATAAGTAAAACCGTATTAGGTTATGATATTAAAAAGGAAGATGATGAAATTGGAGATTCACTTCTAATATGTATGGAATATTTCAATCGCCTTTTGATGCCGTTTGGTGAATTAATAGAAAAGATACCGCTCTTACCGATAAACAAGGGATTTCAAAAAGCAAGAAAAAATTTGGATTCAATAGTATATAAAATGATCAATGAACATAGGATGCAACTAGAGAAAAATGAAAAGAAAGATAATGATTTGTTATTCACTCTTTTACAGTCACAGTATGATAGTACAGGTATAGAAAAGATGAGTGACCAACAATTAAGAGATGAAGTAATGACAATATTCTTGGCAGGACATGAAACAACTGCAAATGCACTAACTTGGACATTTTATTTGTTATCAGAAAATCCTGCAATTGATTTAAGACTTCAAGAAGAAGTTAGTTCTATTATTAGCAACAAAATAGATATATCGTTTGATGATATTCAGAAACTTGAATATACTACAAAAGTATTGACAGAATCTATGAGACTTTATCCACCTGCATGGGCTTTGGGACGTCAAGCCATTAATAATTGCAAAATTGGAAAATACATTATTCCTTCTGGATCAATAATCTTGATGAGTCAGTATGTAATGCACCGTAATCAAATTTACTTTCCACAACCGGATGTGTTTTATCCTGATCGTTGGACAGATGAATTTAAGAAAAACCTACCAAGATTTAGCTATTATCCTTTCGGTGGTGGAATTAGAAGTTGTGTTGGAGAACCCTTCGCATGGATGGAAGCAATTCTTATTACAGCTATTATAAACAGATTGTGGAAAATGAATAGCATACAAGAAAATAAAGTCATTTTGAAACCTCTGATAACATTGCGTCCCAAGTACGGAATGCGAATGCAGATAACAAGAAGAGACTAAAAATTAATATAATAATTGGTAACTTTTAACTCGACTTAAGATACAAATAGTATATGCATGTTGTAATCACTCAACATTTCGACAAATGTAACAGAATATTATTAGTTTTTCTTTCAAAAATGACAATAAACCCATTTAAATTAAGGGATATATTATTCTAAAAATACCTTAATGAGAAATTATATTTTCTTTGATTAAATTAGACTACATTTGATCTACTTTTGTATAATATTTGTTTTCTATTTTGATAAGCCAAATAAAATCTCGGAAAAATGTTGATAGACATGTTTATTGGTTTGATAACTAAATAGAAAAGTAGTTTCTTTTCATTAATAATTTGGATAGCAATATTATCAAGATTAAACTTGAAAATAATTCCTTTAGTGTAGAAAAGAAATTAGGTAGTTGGTTCCTTAACCCTGCCAAAAAATAATTTTACTTTGTCTGTAAACATATAGTAAATTATTATGCCATATACTATTATTTCTATAATATGTATCAAATCCTCACTGCTTACAAGAGAAATAATAGCAATTATTATTGCAATTATGCTGATAATGAGTGTAATTGTTCTTGCCCATCTTTTTCCCTTTAAAAGACCCCATGAAACAATGAAACTTGATATTCCCAGTGCTACTAATATTAAACCACCTATTGTAATAAGCAATCCTAATTGACTAATTTCATAATCAGAAATATTAATGCTAATTAAAGGACCTATAATTAAAGGAGTAATTCCAGTAAATAAGAGTATTATTCCACCAATTGTCATAAGAATAGCAATCATAACAATTCCATCTGGACGATGTTGAGTCACATAACAATTCAATTATAGTTAGATTTAAGTTTTACTAAATTAGCATAATAATTTTACAAGTCTAATATTTTTTATTGTTGCTAGTAAGATTTACAACATTTTTGTATTTATCTCGGTGGGGAGTGGTGGACCTAAATTGACGTATTTTGCTTCTTTTCATTATAAAGAATATTATTGATTTTCCGATAAGATTTTAGATAATAATACTATAATAATATCAATAATATTTTTTTCATTCCCATGGAAATACAATCCATTTGTTGTGATTCAGTATTTTTCCAACATATATTATTCGATCACTATTAATCTCTTTGTATCTACTTATAAGAAATGCAAAATCACAATTAAACATTTTTACAGCATCATAGACTTGGGAAAATGTATTGCCAGTATCGTATATTTCATCAATTGCAAGATATATTTTTTCCTCATTCAATAAAGGCATCTCCTCTTTGAATAATTTTTTGTTTCTTATTTGTATGAATTGAATATAATTAATATCAAGTTCTCGTGCCATTAATCGAGCTGGAATAATTCCACCATTTGTTATACTCAGAATAGAATCATACTTTTTTCTGCATGACATTATTTTATTTGCAAGAATCCTTGTTAACGATTCTACTTCTTGCCAACTACAATACTCTTTAGGAGAGTTTTTTTCGCTTACTTGTACTCTGGATTTCAAGCTATTACACTTCTGTGGATAATGATCTAAAATATGAGCTGTGATAACTAGTTTATTAATAATACGGATTTCTGTCCCTTAAAATTTCTTTTTCTGACAAGTAGTTTGTTCACTTTTCAATCCTTTAGGCATTGTCATAGGAAATTCTATTCATTGAACTACTATTTACTTTTAAAGACAATTATCGATGTAGAAAGTATGAATACTTTTACCAACATTTTTTATGTATTCCGGCATAGATTGGTATATGCCGGAATGAGTGTTGAATGACCTAATTATGCCAATGCATTTCCAGATATCTTAATTAGGCTAACCTAATATAAAACTATATTGTTAATTCTATAATATGAAAATCTGTGTATAAAGACTAATTTTTATCTATTCAAAATATTTGACAATAATGGCCGTACACATGAAACCAGACCAATCCTCAAGTAGCAGATTTATATAATTTAAAATTGTTACAACTATAATAATTGATTAAAAAGTTCTAATCTGAGCATACAAATAAATGTAAATATCAATGTTTAAGATGGTTCATGATAGTAAAAAGAGCTGCGTTCTTTGCTGCTAACTCTGCATTTGGTTTACTGATATTATCGCTTCCAATTATGATTACATCGTTATTTTCAGGTTGGAGGTTTCCCATTAAAATTTTTTGCATATTGGACTCACCTGCTAGCGCATTAAAATTAGTTTTAGGTACTAGAAATTTTCCATCTTTGAATATTAATGTTGTAGCGCCTGTTACACCTGATTTAATAGCTATATCTCTTTGTTCTATTCCAGAATGTATTAAATTAGCAATATTTTTTATTAGAACTGCATAATTGAACTTACCAACTGTTATAGAGCTTTTTGGAATAATTGTTTCCTTAGGAATATGTGACAAGATTTGTAAAATTATTTTTTCTCCTTTTTCTGATAAAATGGTACCTGCATTACTTGTTTTTATCATATCGGTAGTCTTTAAATGCTTGATTAATGTTTTGATAGAACCTCCTCCCAATGATAACTCGCTTCCAAGTAAATCTCTACTTATATGTCCATTCTGTTTAGCCAGTTGTAAAGCTATAAAAATATGCCCTATACCAAATGAGAGTTGTCTAGTTGGGGAAGACTGATTGGAAACTTTTTCTAAAAGTTTGACATAGATATGCATTTGTTACTTCGTGTATCAATAATTTGTTATAGCAATATGTAAATGTATTCATATTAAGCTATATGTTGGATATCTTAGACAACTCTTTATATAGCAGTGATTTTTATTTAGATTCTATAATTATGTCCCTTCGAAAACAAGTTCAAATCTCAGAAACTCAAGTTCCTAAAGCTGCTATAGGATTATTGATATTTGTTTTAATCTTTGGATTATTTATTGTAGGTTACGATCAAGGTCAGCTTTTCAGTCTTGTTCAAGGAGAACAAGCATATAATGATCTTTGGGTTCATGAATTCTCTCATGATATGAGACATGCAGCAGGATTTCCCTGTCATTAATTTTCTATAATTTTGGTGACCTCGTTTTATGGATAGTTTATCTTTTCTTGTTGTTGCCTTAATTTCTGGCGCTATCGCTGGAACAATCCTTGGACTCGTCAATCTTGCATTAGTAGAACCATATTTAGACAAAGCAATAGGAATCGAGGTGACAAATGCGGCTAGTGTAGGAGAAGAGGTAGATCCTATAGAACATGCCAGCTATCGATCCTGGCAAAAAGGAGGAGAAATAGTTGCCGGTACTATATTAGGAATGTCGTTTGGAGCTCTATTAGGTATAGTATTTATTTTTGGAAGAAAACTTATCCCCGGTTCAAACATAAAAAAAGCACTTGCATTATCAGGAATCATATGGTTAGTTATTTTTATGATTCCAGCAATTAAATATCCTGCTAATCCTCCAACAGTAGGAGACCCTGACACAATAAACTATAGACAATATTTGTATATTTCATTTATTTTGATATCTGGTTTTACTGCTTTAGGGCTTTCACTATTATATACAAAGATGAAAGCGAAATCGTCTTTGAAATTCTTGGTAATTTCTACTATTTACACAATAATAATGATAGATGCTTTCATATTTGTTCCTTCAAATCCTGATGATATAACTGCACCTCTCTCTTTAGTAAATGAATTTAGAATTATGAGTATGGTAACAATGACTATATTCTGGATTGTTTTGGGAATAACATTTGGATTAATATGGAACAAACTGAAGCCACATGAAACAACTCAATTTAAAACTGTCTAAATTGTTATTGTAAAACTTGTCAATTTTTTTACCTGATTCTCCAATTTTTTAGTTTTCTTCTATTAAGGCTATTTTAACTTAAGAGATTACCAACTCCTTTACAATAGAAATTTAATTTATAATGGTATATGCATACCAAATTTTGATAGATTAGATAAGGAAAAAATATATCTTGCAATTGTTACATAAACTGAAGATTACAAGAAATGGTTTGATAGTTAGTTTGACTTAATAATGAGATTTATTCTATAAAGTACTTAACATAAAATCATGTTTGCAGACAATGGTACATCATTTTTTAGGTAGTAATTTGATAAGGCTTTTAGCAAGAGAATTTATTTTTAATTAATTAAAAGGAAGTTTAATTATAAAAAGATATTAATTTTAAGTGGTCTATATTCTTCTTTTAACTATATTATAAACTAAAAAAAGAGATGGAATTTTTTTGTCTAGATTACTTACCTATACATATACCACTTGGATTAGCAGTCATACAATTGTTTTGATCATATGTATTTCCATTGGTGTTTACTGGTAACCCATTAGCATTGTTTACATCGATTGTGTTCAAAAGAACATTGTTAAAGTTAATATTGTTTTGGTTACTTTGATTGTCTATATAAAGACCATTTCCAGATTCAGTAATAGAATTCAATGTGATAACAGAGTTATCTGAGTTTACTAGTGTGATTCCTGCTAAAGTATTTTGGAAAATTATGTTATCTTCAAAAGTGCTTTGTTGTGTAGAATGACCTGCAATACCAATTTGGTTATTCATAATTATAGATAAATGTGCATTAACTATACTAGCACCAGTACTGAATAAGCCTATTTGGTTATTTTTAATAACCATTCCTTTTACCTCAACATTTTGAGATCCTGTCATTAATACACCAGCTTGAAATCCTTCAATAGTACCATCCTGAACTACAACATTGTTCACATTTGGTATCATTATTCCAACTTTACTGGAAGTCTGTGTATCGCTATCGATATCTGGACCAGATATTGTATGTCCGTTAAGATCTATAACAATATCTCCTGCATTTACTATAAGGCCATCAGTTTCTGCACAATTCAAGTTAGAAGTTAAAACAACATTTTGTGTTATAACTTGACCACATGATGGACTTATTGCTAATGGTTGTACTTGTGCTGGGGTTTGTGGTTGTTGTTGTGCTGGTTGGGTTTGAGCGCTTACTGATATGGGTTGCATTGTTATTGCGGTGATGGCAGAAAATGAGATTATCGCTGCCAAGATATAGATCATAAATGTTCTATTCATTTAGTAGATGGTTTGATACTGACATATTTATGTTAATCCGTAAAGAACCATTATTAAAATTTAAATTATTGTATTATTTCTGTTATTTGATTTAAAATTCAAATTTATATCACTAGCATCAATAGAAAATTGAGTAGCTGCTTATTTTATGATAGACTTTGGATATTTGATAGTATTAGGTTTATCAGCATTTGTCTCCACAAATATTGACGATATCTTTCTTTTAATTGTATTCTTTTCTAATTCTTTAAAATTTTCAAAATACCAAGTTGTCATTGGTCAATATATTGGAATTGGATTACTAATAGCAATCAGTATAACTGCATCTTTCATCTCCTTAGTTATTCCATCATTTCTTATAGGTTTTATGGGTCTTATACCAATTACCATTGGTATAAAAAAATTAACAGTGTATTATAAAAAGAAAAAAGAAACCGATCCAAATTCTACAAAATATAAATTTACAAAAACTAGCTCAGCATTATCTTTCCTCAGTGTTGCTGCTGTAACTTTTTCGAATGGTGGTGACAATATAGGAATTTATACTCCATTATTTGCTAGCCACAATATAATTGGTGAAATAGTCATTCTAGTTGTACTATTTCTAATTATGACAGCAGTCTGGTGTAGTATTGGATACTATCTTGTGAATCATAGTTTTCTTGTAGACCATATACGACGTATTGGTCATTTAATTTTACCTTTTGTATTAATAGCACTTGGAATCTATATAATGATAGAAGAATTTATAAAATAAATATTGATTAAGAATCTTCTCATAAACTTTCTCTATTCGATTCAGCTATATCAATTATTTTTCCATCATGGTTTGAAACATTCCTACTAATGTTTTCCAGTTATTTGTTATTTCTAAAATAATCCTCATCTATAACATAAAAATTAGTTCGTTTTGTGTAATACGTTTTTGGATCTTCTAAATTCTATTGCAAATCTTATCTTGCTGCTTATGGATTGGGTTTATCCAGGTTTTTAATTAACCTCTTTTCACATTCAGAACCTTTAGGTGGATACAATTCTTTTCCTATTACACATGTATGAAATCTATCGCCAATCTGTATTGGACCCAAATCGGTATTAAGAGAATATATTTGAGTTTTGAAATAACTAGACATATTCATTTAGACATTCAGAACATTTTTGACCGCAATAATCGCATACCAACTCTCCAGTACCTCCTCTGTTGTTCTCCACTTTCCTTTCTTACAGGTTGGGCATAATTCTAATTCTGACAATATCGTATTAAATGACTAGCTAAAATAAAAAGTTCTATCAATCGAATTTTTACACTCTTGTTGCAGAGTAATAAACCGGAGACTTTACAAAGCCTTTTTTTAGCATTCTTTTTATCTTCCATTAAACTGTTATTTTTACCTTAACTTGTATGTTAAAATTATCATATTTAATATTGCTTGATTTTTTACTATCCTTGTTTACATTACTATTTGAAAGAATATTAGTTTTTAATTTGATAATTTCAGTAGAATACCTTATAATACCGCTTTGGGACCAATACATATTCTAATAACTAGCAGTTTTATTGTAAACTTGTGACTTTGCTTTAAATAAACTTGATTTAGTTGGACTTCTAGTTGATTTGATAACTCCCTCATCACAATCAAAATCATAAATACATGACAGTTTATTTTAATTTCTTAAATCATTAAATAAATATACACCAAATGAAGAAAAATAATATCATATAATTAGTAATAGCTTCCTATTACTCTTAAAATTGATGAGATTTTTCTATCGAGCAGGCAAGGAATTAGGTTTGTCAAATTGTTTAATTACTCTCTTTTCACATTCACTACCCTCTGGTGGTCTTAGGTCTTCACCAGCAACACATGCATGATATCTATCTCCAACTTGTATTAAACCGATATCTGTCTTTCTGTCAAAAGTAAATGTTCTTGATATTGTATCATCCTTACTTTTGTCAAGTTCAGCTTGAACATCTTCTATAACTTCAGATTGTATTTGACCTTTTATCATGGCACCAATTACTAACTTTTCAGTACCTTTTTTATCAGCTAGAGGAGCAAGAATTTTTATTTTAACTTTATCGCTATTTGGGTCATTTACATTACTATTTAGATGTGCTGCATAAACTGCTTGGCTTTTTGTATATACCTGTGAACCAGATTTAAACAATTCAATTCCTGTTGGTTTTGATGTGCTTAGTATATCTCCTTCATTACAATCAAATTTGGTCAAGGATTTGTAATCTTTTAAAACATCTCCAACTTGATATGCACATACAAAAAACTCATCTGGTGTATCTGCTTCAACTATATCATTTTCAACGTCTGTTTTTAATTCAACGTCTAGTTTCTTCTTACTTTTGTCTATTGAGGATATAGGAATATCTTGTTTAAAGTCTTCACCGTTTATAAAGGCAGTAACCCGTATGAATTTAGTATTTTTCATATCTACATTATTCAAATTAATTTGGGCATTAACTACTAGTTGGTCTTTATCTTTTTCCTTTTTATCCTCATCATCTTTATCTTTTTTAGCAAAGACTATCTCTGAGTTAGATACCAGAAAAATAATACTAGCAAAAACGAGAACAATTATAAAAGCAAAATACTTAATTGGAATTTTACATATCATTTAATTACCTAATAGAGAGATTGCTAAGATCTATTTAATGTTTCACTATAAATTTTGCTTTATAAAAATTACAGTAAAACTTAACCTAAGTAATGTTTGAGATTTAAAATTCTGCTTGAATTAAACTGATTTTAAACACTGCTTCACTTCGACAGGTGTTTTTAGAAATGTAATTAAGTATGTATCAGAGATTAAATCTATTAATTTGACATTAAATCGTTATCGAGAGATACCAATCAAACAGAATAACCAGTAGAAATATGAAATAGAAAAAAGCGGCATGGATAAAATATCACGATCATAAAGCAACTGCCTAATCCAAGATACTTCTCATACTAACATATTTACCTTGAAAAAATCAAATATAACTAAGTATTAAAATTTTTTGTAACAAAATGCGTTAAAAATAGTGGAGCAGTATTAAAGATCCTGATAAATTGATTTTATTTATATAGCCTTTTTTTTCATGTTGAATAGTATGACTATTACTAGGACAATATGACCATTATAAGGATAAATAATAAAGAAAATTTTGAGGTTACTATTCAGCAATTCAAAAAGATGAATGCAATCTATTTCTTGTAACTAACGGGATAGTAACATTTATGTACATGTAACAGATTACATGCATTCTGATACAGGATAGTAGTGGTCAAAACTCAATGCTATTCTTGAAACACTGGTTGACCCTTTCTATCATGCTTTTCTCTAATGGTGAATGTAAGTAGTTTCAATCCTAATACCTTACATGCTTCTGGATACCATGTTCCACCACCAGGATAGACTAGGTGTCGATCAAATTTTTCGAGTAAGGATTCTAAAAATAATGACAAAATTAGCATATTTCGTGCTTTTGAAATATGTATCCCTAGCACAGATTTTTGAACTGGTTCAATACAAATCCATAACCAGTGCTTTGTTGCCTAACTCATTTGAATAATATTTTTCATTCTAATTAGGATATAGTTATTTTATAGTTATAGTTTGAAACCAGTTATACAAAGATGCTTTCAGTATCATCTCTTTTATCATGTTCTCA
>JANWKP010000362.1 GCA_025451315.1 Nitrososphaerales archaeon
ATAATTGAAATTCGAAAAATAAAGGAAATTAATATTGAAGGTGGAGTTGTATTTGATGGATTCCACGGTATTGGTCTTACTAGTACTATAGCATGTGGATGTTTTATCAATTCATTAAAAACTGAATTAGTAGGTATTCTTGATTCTCCTCTTTTTCCTCCTATATCGGTGATTTACGAAGGTAAACCAAATTTTCCAGCTAGAATCTATGCAAATGAAGAGAAAAAGTTAGCATTCTTTGTTTCTGAAGTGAATCTTGAATCATCAACCGATAGACCAATAGCTCAAACTATATTGAATTGGTCTAACAATAATAAATGTAAGACAATAATAAGTGTTGCAGGGAGAGCAATCGAAAAAAATAAAACAAAAAAAGAATCTTCCCCACTTGTGATCTCGAATTCTCCAGATATAATTAAGGAATTAAGTGATGTAGGAATTTTGTCTTTGAAAAATGGAACGATTGACGGGATTCCTGGAATTCTTTTAAATGAATCAAATTGGAATAATATTGATGTCGTTGTATTTGTAGTTGATGTTGTCTCTGGAGTACCTAATTTTAGAGCAGCAGCAAATATTGCTCAGGTTGTAAGCAAAATTGTTCCTGAAGCTTATTGTGAAATACAACCATTGATTAAAGAGGCTGAGAATATGGAAAATAATTTAAAAATGATAAGAAGTCAGACATACAATAAATTCAAAGAGCGAATGTATAGATAAATTTATCAAGTTTACAGCCCTTTATTAGATTTGGAGAGAAATAAATGATATGTTCTATTTTTCTACTTATGTAGTGTGCCTTATGTAGTGTGCCTAATTTTAGTACATCTTTTATTAAATTATGAATTTTCCTTAATTTGAGTCTGAATAAATCTAATACAATCTATCATAGTAGGTCTCATTTTGAATTTATCGCTTCAATATTGTATTCAGATAAAAATGGATTTGGATTATCTAGTTTTTTATTGATCTTAACTCATTAAAATTTATTAACAACCGCTATTGTAATCAATGATAATTGACTTCTCCAATCAAGAATAACTTTAAGTTCCTTGATTTAATTTTTATTTTAAATACACACCAAATAACATAATAAATCCATTGAATTATTACATAAAAAATATTACAAAAAATACAAGGGATATAGTCATAATATTGCACAATATGTTTGCATACTAAATAATTTAACATTTTTTATATTATGGATACTTCGGAATACAAGTTATGTACCATCATTACAATTATAAAATTTACTGATAGGTGATATCTTATCTATGAATACAGGATCTATTCCTGTTTTGTTCAGCTGTTAAGAATGAATATCTAGATCTGACTATTTGAGACTATCAAGTAATTCTTTAGCTGAAAGTGTATTAAGTATATCGGACTTCTTAGCCCATCCTCTCCTGGCTTGTCCTATACCAAATATTAGAAAAGCATAATGTAAAGGGTGATGAGCATCAGAATCAATTACTAATTTAACATTATTTTCGATCGCCATTCTTATGAATTCATCCGTTAAATCTCGTCTGTTATAATGAGCGTCAATTTCAAGGATTGTATTGGATTCATTTGCTACTTCAATCAATTTAGATATGTTAACAGGATATCCTTCTCTTTGATTAATAATTCTGCCTGTAGGATGAAATATAATATCAATACTAGGATTTTGAGCTGCACTTATTAGTCTAGCTGTCTGTAACTCTATTGGTAAAGAAAAATGAGAATGAATAGCAGCACCTACTATGTCTAGTTTGTCCAAGACATTATTTGAAATATCTAGGGATCCATCCTTTAGGATATTTACTTCTGCGGAAGATAAAATCCTAAAATGCTTGTTCTTGGAATTATTATTTATCTTAATTTTGTCATTTATCTCTGCAATTGTGTTTGCTTGATTTAACAATTGTTTTTCATCTAGTCCATTAGTAAGCCTCAAACTTTTTGTATGATCTGAGATGGCAATGTAACTTAATCCAAATCTGTCTCTTGCATTTAATGCCATTTCTTCTATAGACATTGTGCCATCCGTGTAATTACTATGAACTTGTAAGTCTCCTTTCAAATCATCATATGCTATTAATTGCGAGAGCCTTAGTTTATCTTCTTTTTCTATTCCTTTTTTCTCCATTTTTGCTATTTTTATTTCTCCTCTATTTTCTCGCATCTCGGGAGGAATCCAATCTAGACCTAATACTCTATACACTTCTTCTTCAGTAGCACCAGCTACTCTATGGTTCTGTTTATCAAAAACCCCCCACTCATTTAGACGAAGACCTTCAGATATGGCTATTTTTCTCATAGCTACTCCATGTTCTTTACTACCGGTAAAGTATTGCATCGCTGCACCAAAGCTCTCTTCAGGTACAACCAGTAAATCCGCATCAATTCCATTATTTAGTTTGACAAATGCCTTAGACGATCCTCTTCCGATTATCTCCTTAACTTCTGGCATATTAACAAAATAATCAATTATATTGTTTCCATCTTTTTCGGATATAACTGACACTAAATAATCAATATCTCCTATAGTTTCCTTCATTCGTCTAAATGAACCAACAGCTACTGCTTGTTTTACTCCGGTATTTCCTGAAAGCCGTTCCTCTATCCGCCTTACCAAAGGATAGACCTCACCAATTAGGCGTCGTCCTCCACTTTTTCTAAAGAACTGAATTTTCTTCAGAATTAATTCTTCCTTCTTTTGAGAAAATCCTGGAATACTTCTAATCTTGCCTTCTAACGCAGCCTTTTCCAAATCAGAGATATTTTTGATTCCTAGATTACCATAAAGGGTCTTTATTGTTTTTGGGCCAATACCCTCCAAACCAAAAAATTGACTGACATCTACTGGTAACTTCTCTTTTAATTCCTCGTAATAGTGTATCTTACCAGTGGTGATATACTCTTCTAGTTTTGAAGCAATAGCCTTTCCAATTGAGGGTATTTTTAGCAATCCTTTTAGTTTATCTTTTTTATATATGTCACCTATATCTGAAGATAAATTTTGTATTTCATCTGCAGCCTTATTATATGATCTAATTTTAAAGATTATATTAGGTTCACTTTTCTTCTCATTCTCTGTCTGCAAAATAAATGCTATTTCTCGAAAAATCTTGGCAACTTCAGAATTCTTACTCATTTATACAATTTCTATATACCATTACTAAACTTAAACCGAACGATTCGACGTATCCTTAAATGGGCAAGTAAAATCTTATTATAAATACCCATCTGAAAAGTATTTTTATACTTTCAAAGTAGTCATTCCATTTTGTTATACAGTATTTATGGTACTCCATAGATATTTTATTATCTTTGTGTCCAAAAATGAATTATCTAATTTTTATTTCATAAAGTGAAATTAATGGGCGAAGAAATTTCCTATCTATAATAGCCTTCAACTTATTGTTTCATATCTTTCTAGTACCACAGAAATAGAGTAATATGTTATTTAAAAAGATTATGTTTATTCAGTTTAAAATGATCTATTACCTTGCCATCGTTAGTATGAAACTCCCCAGCTAACGTCTTGCCATTATTTTCTATTTTGACATTAAGAAAACCAAATTTACTTTGCTGGACAACATAAAAGCCTGGTCTTTCTTTAATTTTATTAAGTTCATCTCCTGCAGTACCTACGGTTAGAAATATTATTCCATCCTCTGTGTCTTCATATTCTGACTGTGAATAACTTGTGATTATTGGCTGTGGTTCTACTTTCTTATTTGTTGTTTTTTCGTATTCGTCGTTATAAATCATAGGGTATGTCCTCTCATAATATTGGTTGTGACTAGATATTACCAAATCTACAACATATTGTTGAAAGAGCAGTTGGTATGTATCCCGTAATTGTTCTGCTTCTACTTTATCTTGATTTGTAGAATACAATGGCTTATGTTGATGAACAATTATCCAATCAATTTCTGATGTTTTGTCTAAATCATTCTTAATAAATTCATACTGTTTGCTGCCCTTTTCAAAAGGATGTTCTGTAGATATACTAATAAAATGAATATTTCTGAAGTCATGTGAATAATATGGACTCTTCAGTTGGTGGTAGTCAACAATCTGTTTATATATATTTGCAAATTCAGCATCATGATTTCCTATTGCAATTTTCAATTTATCATGAATTGGTTTAGACATATCAATCCAACATTGAGCAGATGGAGATTCCTTTACCTGGTCTCCTGTTGTAATTATCAATTCAGGATGTATTGCAAGAATATTGTTTATTGTCTTTTTTGTTTCCTCATTACAATACCAATCTCCTACTGCTACGAAATTATAATCGGTAATTGAGTTATCTTTTGTTGTCTGTTTTAAACTAATGATATTAGAATCATTTATTGTGGTGGTCGTTGTGTTATCACGATTTTTAATATCACTCTTTTGATTCTTTAAAATGTCATTATTATTATCGTTCTCTTTCTTATATTCAAAATAGTTTTCAATATTAAATTCATAATCATAACCGGAATCGTTAATATTTTTACTGTCTTTTTTTATTGCATATGACTCGCCAAAATATGGTATAAAGAAGAAGATAGAAATACCAGAGATAATAATTATTACAATTATTATATTATGGTTAAGTATTTTTTTCAACTCTTTAATTTTTCATTCTATTCTGATAACAAGTAAATTAATCTTGTTAAAGCACAATCATCATAGAATCATAAGTACAATGATTAAACTGCTTGTATAGTTATACATCAAATATGCTCCATGTTTGATAAAATCATCCATATGAATAAAGCAGATGTTGATCATAAATAGTGCATTCCAGAGGAATTGTTATAAATAGAATAAAAAAATATTATCGTTATTGTTTAAATAGTTTTTCTGCCATAGCTAGATTTGTTTTTATATTATTATACAATACAGTAATTTCATCTATGGAATTTTTGTCTTCTATTGCCCCTGCTAAGTCTTCTCTAATCATTATTTCAGTTTCTTCCATAAGATCTTTATCAAGTTCCTTCAATGAATCTTCAATATATTCATAATTGTCAATATATGCTGTGTCTACCAAATCAGATGCACCTGTGTAATTTCCAGCATTTAATTCTGTCATTGACTTTTGTAACAAATTATTAATATTAGCTAAAAAGATTAACGGATTACTTTCTTCCTTTTCTTCTTGTGCATTAATATTATACGAAGGCAATAGGAAAACCAGCATAAAACCTACTGAACTTATAACATTAAATATGTTCTTTGAATTTATCATCTATTTATTATTTCAAAAATTTATATATATATCATTATCCTTTTCTCATTTCTGATAACAACATTTTGTTAGCGATATACCATATTCAAGGAAAAATGAGTTGTTTGTTTTTCATTTATATTATATTCTTGAAAAGTAAATAAGTATGCAATAACTATTTTTTAGTCAAATTATATTTATAAGTATAAATTAATCTACAAATTATCCTTCTTTTTTTACTTTCTACTATCTTTACCTGAGTGTATGCATCGTTTATTAATTTTTAGCTTGAAATTATTTTTGATTAAATCTATAATATTATACTAATTCGAATTATTAGGTAGTAAAGTGTTACTCTTACCATACTTTTCATTTTATGGTTATTGGCATTATCTAATAGTAGATATATTTTATAAGCTCTTTTACAATATTCAAAGAACTGGATAGAAAATGCTTCCTCTATTTCGTGTTTTAAGTTTAATAACTGGTTTTGGAATTATATGTTAATATAAAGTTTCAGAGATACATCATCTTACAGGAATTTTTATATATCATTAATTGAATGTATTTTTGATGGTACATATAACAACTGTGGTCATCTTTATAGTTAGTTTATTTATCTTGACTGGAAATTTTATCCCTAAATTTGATGTTTTTGCTCAAGTTA
>JANWKP010000363.1 GCA_025451315.1 Nitrososphaerales archaeon
AATAAAACCCACACTCTTTCAGAGTTATTTAAAAATGTGGAAAAATCAGTAGTACAAATTTCTAGTGAAGATGAATCCACCGAGCTCTTAGGTAGTAGGTTGGGATCTGGATTTGTTTATGATACAAATGGGCATATTATTACCAACAATCATGTAACATCAGGTGGTAAAGATCTTCACATTACATTTTCTGACGGGACGATTTATACAGGTAAAGTAATAGGTTCAGACCCTCATAGTGATCTTGCCATTATTTTAGTCGATGATGTTCCAAAGGAAAAATTATTCCCATTAACACTTGGTAATTCATCTAACCTTATTGTAGGAGAAACTGTGGCTGCAGTTGGTAATCCTTTTGGCTTGTCTGGTTCACTTACAGAGGGTATCGTTAGTGGTCTAGGAAGAATGCTTCCATCAACACCAGAAAATATTTTTGGAAGCGATACTACAGTAGCAACTTTTTCGATACCTGATATCATTCAAACTGATGCAGCTATAAACCCAGGTAATTCTGGAGGACCTTTACTAAATCTTAAAGGCGAAGTAATTGGAATTAATTCTGCAATTTTCTCCAATACAGGAGTTTATGCAGGGGTAGGATTTGCAATTCCATCCAACACATTAAAAAAGGTAATACCAGAATTAATGAAAAATGGTTCTTATCCTCATCCTTGGCTCGGAATAACAGGAGTTGATGTCACACCTGATATTGCTAATAAGATGAATCTAACAGAGGCTCGCGGTTTTCTCGTTATTGATGTAAATTCTAATGGTCCAGCAGATAAAGCAGGAATACGAGGTGGAGATAAAATTGATACTATAGATGGCAGAGAAGTTGAGCTCGGTGGAGACATTATTATAGCAATTGATGGAAACCCTGTTAGAAAAATAGATGACATACTTTCTTATCTAGAAAGGGAAAAATCAGTTGGAGATGCAATTTCATTAACCGTTATTAGAGACGGAATTGTGGAAGAAAAAAATACTACATTGCAAGCACGACCAGATTCTCAAACTCTTATAAGTTCATCTCAACATCCTTCGCTTGGTATCACTGGAATCGACGTAACGCCTGATATTGCTAATATGATGAATCTAACAAAGGCTCATGGGTTTCTCGTAATTGATGTAAATTCTAATGGTCCAGCAGATAAAGCAGGAATACGAGGAGGGTATGTAGTTGAAATAATAAATAATACTCAATATAGATTAGGCGGAGATGTAATAGTTGGAATAGACAATCAAACTGTAAATTCGGTTTCTGATATAACTGATTATTTGAAAAATAAACAAGAGGGAGATATTGTAAATCTAGAAATATTAAGAGATAACAAAATGATAAATGTTCCAGTTACTTTACGAATTATTCAAATGTCATTAGATCAACAGGATGAAATTCCTCCATTTAGTGATAATCCTAAAGATTTTGGAGACGATCAAGGGAAATTTAATGAACAGTTAAAGAAAGAATGTCTACTGAATTTCAATGAAAGTATCTGTAATTTTCTGTTTAGATAGACAGAAAAAAATTTCTCTTCTTTTTTTATGAATTGACGTAAAATTTTCCTATCTTTAGAGTGATAAACTATGAGAGAAAGTTTAGTAATATTACTATCAATAACAGTATTACTTTCTCTTTATTTTTTGACTTTATCAAATGTATATGGTAATGGTATACGAAATAATTTTGGTATAGATTATTTACCTCCTCTCAATTTAGAAGATACTCCACTAAGTTTACATGTCGAATTTAAACCATCTATGACCAAATCAAATATACATGAAAAAAGATCTTTGGTATTCAATTTAATAGATTTTGATAAAAATATAACATATGTACCTAATCATTATAACATTACCATCTTAAAAAGTGAATTGAATAATGGGAAAGTTACGGAAAATGTTTTTCTAACTGGATCATTCATTTCGAAAAACGGAACTTTAATCCTCGAATTTGATTCGAATGAAACTAAGAGTGTAAATAAGAATAATCTTTATGGAATCGATAAAGGTTCTGATGAGCAGGAGCACAACCAGCAGAAACAGGTAATGAGGGCAGATGAAAATGGAATAATACTTGTTGATAGACCGAAACTGGATAGTGGAATGTATAGGTTAAAAGTAAATGTTGCTTTGTCTGACCCAACTGATTTAAATAAGAATCTATATCTTAAATTTGATTCATATCTGAGTTTAGGTAATATACTGGACTTGGTAATAGGTAATCCTCATAAGAAAATAACCATCTTGTCCTTCAATGATAAAATAGTGAATTATGATTATGATCAACAGTCTAAAAAAATTTCATTTGAAATTCCATTTAAATACAACATGACAAGAATTGAAGAAGGTTTCATTTATATTCATATGGAAATAAAAATTCCAGATACTTTTAATGAATTATTTAATGCAAAAGAGTATTGGTCTACAATCAATAATATTGACCATGAGGAAATAAGCTCAGCATCTGTTTCAGTAGATAGATATTCCAATTCTTCAAATGTAATTATTCATTTTATTTTAGATAGTAACAGTCTTTTTAAATTAACAAAAGAACGAGAAAATGAGCAGACAAATGAAGGATCAGAAATGACACTTCGATTTTCACTACAACCTAAAAATACACCTAAAATATTAACGGGATCATTATTGTAGTGATACCATTAGAATTAGATATATAGTATGATTGGAATAATTATTGTAACATGGTAACAATTAATTTAGATAAAATAATTAGATATTAATTGTATAAGTTAAAAATTATGTAGTCACAAATTTTATATCATCCTAAAATTGAAATAAAAGAAAGATATTATTCTATTTTGTATGGTTTACCATAGTGATCTTCATAATATCCACTTTCATATTGGTCTGAATATCCTACATGTCTATCTTGATTATATTGTCTATCTGAATCATAGCCATTCGATGGTGGATAATCTTGTGCTGGTGGATAATCTTGTGCTGGTGGATAATCTTGTGCTGGTGGATAATCTTGTGCTGGTGGATAATCTTGTGCTGGTGGATAATAATAATCTGATCTGTCTTCGGATGCTGACACATCGAACATAGGTGCAGTGTTAAATACCAAAAATGCTCCCAAAGCTAACGATGCTAAAATAATTACTGAATTTGTTCTATTCATTTCTTTGTATACAATCAAATGAAAACATTGCATATTAAGCGAATTCAAATACATTATATTATAAGTTTATATAATTTAAGTACATATTGTTCTTATGTCACTTTATTTCCATTTAAGTAGTGTTGAATTTATATAGAATATTATTCAGGTTTATCTATACTAAAAATCTCGCCTAGATAATATCAAAATATTTCTAACAAAGTGATGAATAAATCATTGGAAATGAAGTATCATATCGGAAACTAGTATTAGAGTGACTGCCTTCAAACTCTTCATAATGATGCTTAATATTCATATTTTCTAGTTTTTGGTGAAGTATTCTGGCACCAATGTGGAGGTTGAATTCGTCTTTGGTTCCACAATCGATATACAAGAGATTTAATTTCTTGAGGTTGTTTTGATACTGTTTTATCATCTTAATTGGGTCCCATCGCTTCCACATTTTCCATATGTCGTCATTTAATTCCCCAGTTTCGAGATCAAAAGGAATTCTAACACCTAATTGTGAGGATGGATCGGGAGAGTAATGTGCTGCCATACATAAAATGTTTAAGGCTATAAAATCGCTTTTTTGTTTTTTATTCGGTTTAGTCCAAAATTGATCTAACCAACTTCTGATTCCTTCGGCTTGCTTGAAACTAGAATATGCGCTTGGAAAATCTGGTAAATAACAATATTCAAATGCGGCATCTCCAGAATGGCAAGCAATTGCTTTGAATAACTCGGGGTGATGCATCCCTAAAACAAGTGAACCGTACCCACCTGAAGATTTACCCCATACTCCAAATGATGAAATATTATAATTATTTTGCATGAATGGAATTATCTCATTAACTATATAGTCTTCATACCTTCCTGTAGCTGTAGAATTTATATATTGATTTCCTCCAAATTTTGTAAAACAATCTGGTATAACTAAAATCATTGAACCACATTTTTGTTCGTAAATTAATCTATTCATTCTTTGTTCAACGTTTTCACTTAGAGGATCTAAATTGAATAAGGTTCTACCATTACCACCAAATCCTGAAAGTCCAATAGCTGCTGGAAACCCTTTGGATTGACTTTGTGAATAGTTAGGTGGGATATATACTATGATATCTCTACTATATGGATCTTTCAAAGGATTAGATTTTAATACTGAGCTTTCAAATTTATGGATAATTATTTTTCCCTCGTTAACAGTCATGGTTGATATTACAATTTGTCTAATATATAAGGTACAAATTAAATTTAAAACAGCTTTAGAAATAAAATATTATCAAAATTTAATAGTATTTTGAGTCTCTTATATTTCCATATAATCTATATATCCCACCTGTAGTACTTGATATATAATTCCATACTTCCGTATTGATAGGCAATTCTTTGAATATTTCTTTTAAATTCTTGTCAATAGAATCATATACTAGTTGTCCTATAACAGTCTGATCAGAATCCGCAAGGGATGTCATTTTAACTGCTATACTTATTGTATATCCTAAAATATCGATAATAGGTTTTTTTGTTATTATATTTTCTGTTCTATGTTTTATTACACTAGTTTCCCATCCATATTGCACAACGGCATTTTCTCCTACATCAACTCCTATTCTAGCATGGATCTCAGGATAATCGTATTGACTTAAAATAGGATTAATTCCATGCCTAATTACAGTAGTCATTGAGAGGGCACAATTAACTGCATTGATGCAAGGAATTTCATCGTTTTTTTTATCTGATGAATTCACTAAAAAAAATCCCAAAACTGCATCACCAATAAATTTTATTATGTGACCTCCATAGGAAGCTATTAAAATAGACATCTCTTGAGTGAATGCCCGTATGATGTCTGCCAATCGGTTAGCCGAAAGGTTCATAGCAAGCTTTGTAAATCCTACTAAATCCACATGTATGATAACTAGTCTTGCTTTAGACTCAAGCAAATTTTCCAAAATTTGTCTAGAATCCTCTGTTGAAATGTGAAATTCCTTTGCTTGTAAGGCTGACCATGTTCTTGCTTGAGCATTCTTAATAAATTCATTAATATCAACTATAGCATCCAGATAAAATTCTGCTAAAGAGGAAAGCGAATTGGAACTTTTTCCATCTAAACGTCTTTGTTCATCTTGGTTTATTATATTTTCAACCTCTTGGACATCTAGATCAGTTTGAAATGCAATTACTTCGAGGGAAATCCCTGATTTGTAAAGATTCAGAACTGTTTGTTTTTGTTCAATTGATATAATTTTTCACCATTTATTAAATCTAAAAAGGCCAAAATAAAGTATTATGGAATGAACTGTAAATTAATATGTTTATAGTTAAGCACTCTTATATCGTCATAAAGGATGTCTAAATAATTCTTTCTGTTCAATTGTGCTCCAAGCTCCCAATCCTTGGCCTTCCGCATTTGTCCCCACAATCTCACTTACTATTACTTCTCTGGCTGCCATTGGAGGCCATGTCATAGCTACATATTCTCCAATTTCTCCAGCTTTTTCTAAAGAAGCCATGGATATTTTCTCTTCGTTTAATTTTTTTTCTAGTAATATACTTTTGACTTTGTCATAATTTTGTCTATCTCCATGAACAATCACATAGATTTTTTTATCATTATTTATTGCTGCCATGATTTTTTTATAGAAATAATATATAAAAGCTTACCCTTCTATTACGCTGAATATTTAATTTAAAAAAAATAAATTTTATCTATATGAATTATTGTTTTTATTAATATTCTTTAAAAAATATATAAAAACAAGTAAAGAATTTCTGATTTTCCTATAATATTGAGCAAAAAAACCTAAGGACATTGTTGCAATCCCTGCAAAGACGAATCTAATTCCTACGATCTCAAATCCTTCTCCATATTCAATACTTTGACCTAAAAAGAAAAGGAAAATTCCAAAAGTAGATATTATTATACCTAAAACTACTAATGGTAAAAACAATGAATGAAATATTTTTTTATTCTCTTTCACTAATGATTAATATTTACTTTGGAAATTTATAAACAATTTTATTTATTGTTTATTATTTTTTGTTATTGGAAAGTTTGAATATAACTGTTCTTGGCAATAATGAATTCCTTAACGAGTTTGGAAAACGGGGTACTCTTTCTGATATAGTACTATATGACAAAAAATTAAATGATCGGATATTTACATTTATTGCTCCAATTTCTTTTCCCGATAAAATTCAGACTTTACCTCAAGTCTTGAATATGGCAGATTTCGTAGTGTTAAATATAACACAATTAGACAAATATCTTGCTGAACAAATAATAGCTATAAGCAGCCTAGATATTAAAAATGGATTTTTGCTTCATTCTTATGATATAGATGAGCAAAGACTTAATCAAATGATTAAAGGTACTGTAATTGAAAATTATAAAAAAATAGAAAATCTTGAAATTTTAAAAAATGAGATAAATAATCTTCACACTAATACCAAGAAGGGAGATCTTTTAATGCCAATTGATCATAGCTTTGACGTAAAAGGTGTAGGCACAGTTTTACTGGGAGGAATTAAACAAGGGGAGATTAAAGTATATGATAAATTAAAGATTTTACCTTCAAATAAAGAGGTTGTAATTAAATCTATTCAAATGCATGACAACCCCGTAAATGAATCATCAAGTCCCTCCAGGGTAGGATTAGCGGTCAAAGGAATTTCACACAAAGAAATAGAAAGAGGGGATATTATCTGTTCTGGCGATAGCATGAAGACCGTAATTACAGAAATATTAGTGACAAATTTTTCAAAAAATAAATATTATAACGGTGAGATCACAGACACACAAACATATTTAATTTCAGTTGGGCTACAAATAAAACCTTTAAAAATATTAATTAATAATACTAAATTATTTTTAACTTTAGAAAAACCTATTGCCTATTATGAAAAACAAAAATTTTTAATATTGAAACCTGATAGTAAAACTACTAGAATAATAGCTGAAGGATCATTCCCTTAAGTCAGGTAATAAGGTTAATATTTGATTTAAATAACTATGATACCATATTCGCACTTGTCTAATACTATAACATCCTTGAATATTTATTGACTAAAGTGAGTCATCATACTACATTATTTTTGATAATATGAGTCATTATATTGAAAAATGTAATTCTTTCCATTCTAACTATAAAGTAGTTTTCTAAACATTTTTGCATTTCTTGTCAATTTAAACGGATTTTCAAGGTTATTATTTTGAAAGGATCTATATCAATACTAATTGTGTCTTTTTCTATATCTTTGATTTCTTGAATCTCCGTCTCTAAGAAATCTATTAACTTGGCATTTATGATTGTTCCTGCTAGCTTAATTTTTGTAAGTGTTTTTTTTCCTTCTGTTTCGTAGACTCTTAAAATAATATCTTTTTTATCATCACTTAACTTCATCGTACTTAATATCACATTACTTTGTGAGATTTCCAGAAAGGATTTAGAATCATCTAATATCTTAACTTTATTTTCAATATTCTCAGGAATATTATTTTTTCTACCATTGTTTTTCTTTATCTGTAATGGGATTAAGTGCATATTTATTTCTGATCCATGTTGGTATATTAGATCATCGCTCCAGTCATTTTCATGCGGTAAGATAGAATATTTAAAAGTGTATGGTTTCACTTCTGCTGCATCAGGAGTAGGTATACATGGTCCCATTATACCGTCAGATGATAATAATACTATACTACGTAGTAACGTAATATATATTGATCCATCTCTGATTTCGTGAGATGGCAAACCCTGATGTAGGAGACTAATTCCAACAGTTTTATTAGCTTCCTTTTTTATAAGACAGTCAATCCATTCAAGAGATGGAAATACTCCTGAAGGTTTCTCAAACCACTTCCCACTATCTTTTTGATAGTAAAGATCTGTCTTTCTTTCAATAACGCCAAATTGTGTTCCACATAAATAACTTTTGACTGTGCCTTTAGTATCAAACCTTACTCTGAGGCGTGAGTGAGGATGTTTATTAAAAACATGAGTTATAAAATCTATCCTATTTAAATTTTTATAAATTATTATCTCTTTTTCTATATCTATGAAATCGTGTCTATACATCATTGGTTTCAACTTTTCAGTAAACCGGTACGGCCATCTTAGAGCAAAATATTTGCTCTTAAATTTAATATGAGATTTCAGTTTTCTATGTATTACTTCATATTTTTCTGGTTTAAATATTCCATATTTAATTCCATCACCAGTTTCGGATTTAAATAATTTTAGATTTTCTCTATGATAATAAACATCTCCTATCTCTTCGTCTAGTATTATTTCGTTTCCTGTACAATAGTGCAATCTTTTGTTATTCTTTATGGATCTAAAAACTGAAATGATTGCATTTTCTCTATTTACTTCTATTTCGTATTCTTTATTTTTAAAACTTGTATCGTGACCAATTATAGTTTCGCCATCTATTGTATCCAACTTTACTATCTTTAAAGTTGTATATCCCAAGGGAGGCACAGAAATTATACACCCTAGGCTTATTTTTTTAATAGAATCATCTGGATATAAAGAATAATCCAGAATTTCTATCTCTATAATTTGATCTCCACTCTTTAGGCAACTTATACCATTGATTTCACCTTCATTAAATTCTAAAATGATTTCTGTCCAATTTGTAACTAGCCACGAGAGTGGGTTAAAAATAAAAATGTCATTATCATAATTAGTCATTAATGAAATTTTTCTCAAATATTCAAAAATTGATCTTTCTATACTTTTTCTCTCATTTTCAAATATTTCCCTTACTTCGTTGTATATTTCATCAACTCCTGTACCTGGTAAAACATCATGCATTGCAACAAATAGTATTTTCTTCCAATACTTTTGAAGCTGATCTGAAATATTTTCGTCATGTATATTAATTAACCACGCTAAAGCATCTAATCTTTCAAGAAGTAAAATGCTATTTTCAAATTCTTTCATTCCTTGTTTTAGCCACATACGTGTGGAGGTACAATCAGGATATACAGCAGAGAATTTTCCAGAATACATTTCTCCTTTTCTTACTTTAAATTTGATGTTTTGTTTATTTAAATAATTAAAATATTGAAGAGGAGAGGACATGATCATATTATATCCACTTTTAGATTTCGGTCCATTTTTTCCATCAACTTTTTTATTCCAGTCTTTTATGACATCAACTAATTCGGGTTGAGGAGGTGTAGAACCACTTCCAGATAACATTAAAATTTGATTAGTTGACGCATATTTTTTTAATTGTTTCAAGGATAGAGATAGTTGATCTAAAAAAAGTCCTGCACGATATCCGAGGGGCATCCAGTGAGTGAGAATTTGGGTTCCGTCAAGTCCTTCCCAAAAAAATTCTGAAGGAGTAGAAATATTTATTCCTCTTCTAAAGATGAAATATTTGTAACCAGAATTTCTCAAAATTTGAGGCCATTGTGCATTAAAACCAAACTCATCGGCTCCATAAGAGACTACTATATCTTTATTTAATTTTTCTTTCACAAATTTTTTTCCTTCTGTTATTTCTCTTATTAAGACTTCTCCGTTTGGAACCATGTTATCAGCCAACAAATACTGCCCTCCTGCTATCTCAATTTTATTCTCCTTGACAAGTCCCCTAATCTCTGCAAAAATATGAGGGTAATCCTTTTCTATCTTTTCTAACAGAAAAGTTTGTTCAAGCATGAATTTATAGTCAAATTTTTTGATAAGGTTGATAGCGTGTTTTAAAATGTATTCAATGTTTACAAAGTAGTAATCTTCTTTGTTAAGAATCCACACTGCATCATAGTGCATGTGGGGAACGATATGAATAGTTGCATCCTTCATTTTCTCTACTTTTTGAGTATATGATTTAATATTATTTCTTTCCATCCTGTCTGTCCAATTCCATTTGCTCTGATCAGATTATTTATTTGCATGGGGGCGTAGCCATTTTGAATATTTCGGACTAGAAATGGTTTGTCAACATTTTCAAACATTGAAATATCATTAAATGCATCTCCTATTCCTATTGATTCAATCTTCGAGTTTTGAAATTTTATTGCATATAATTTCTTTAGAATTGAAATTGCGGAGCCTTTATCATGTAACGAAGAAACTGTATTATATCTAGTTCCCTGTAAAATACGGAGACCTCGATCATTCAATATTTTTTTTAATTTATCTAGTTTATTAATATTAATTTCAAGTATTGTTTCGCTATATTCCCTTGATGCCATTAGTTTTGCATCATTTATTGATATGCCTACCTGGCGAGCTAGATCTGGTAATGAAAGATCATGTACAGCAACGAATTCAATATGGAAATCTTCTCTTATTTCTTGAAGATTTTCTATTATTCTATTGTATGATTTTCCTAACTCTATAACTAAATTTTCATTGATACTCCTGATTGACAAACCTAATTCTTCAAGATCTATGGGAAAATAATTTTCAGGAATAAAAATTGCTCCACCGTTTTCAACTATAAAAGGATGATCGATCTCTAAAAGTTCTCTTATTTTTTCCTGTTCCAATCGAGTTTTAGATGAACATAATACCAAGGGAATATTGTTCTGATGTAACTTTTGAACAATTTCTTTGATTTCGCCATATTCTTCGATATGATAAATTTCTCCTTCTTTTATTATATATGATTGGAGAAGTGTATTATCTATATCAGAAAAAATCAAATACTGTGACATTGTTCTTACTTTGCTATTTTAAACGCATGAAATACTTTATACTTTAACGTAAGAAATTATATAAGAATTTTCTATAATTAGGGAAAAATTTGGTTTCCTGTATATCTGTCAATAATGATGATGGCTTTGGTTGGGCATGTTTGTGCAGCATTTAAAATAGATTCAAAATTGTCTCCAGTCTCTGATACTACTACTGCTTTGGGATTGATAATTTTATTCGTTTCAACGTGAAAAACGTTTGGAGCTAAAATTTCACAACTTCCAAAGGCCATGCATAATGACGGTTCAATAATAATTTTAAATCTAGATTTTTCTATAGTGATCGTTCTTCTTATTGTAGTAGTATTTTCTATACTCTCATTATTGTTTCTTATTGTGATATTCTTTTCCCTATAATGGTTTAAATCTAATTTTTGAATTTCTGAGCATAAATCATCATACTCAAGCCTCTTACTTTTATCAGAAAGAACCTCAAAAGCAATATTAATCTTTTTTATCATCTCTGAATCAATTTCTTTTCCAGAATTTCTATCAGGATGATATTTTTTAACTAGAAACCTATATGACTTTTTGATTTCGACGAGAGTTGCATCTTCACTTACTCCTAAAATGCTATAGTATTTAAGAATGTCCAATTATTAATAATATTAAACTTTATTAGTATTTCTTTATTTATATTGAAAATTGTTTTTAAACTGACTATTGTCTCATTTCTCCATGAAAAATCATCTAGTAAATTAGGTCGGAGCTAATTTCAAGTAAGCCCTTATTTTCCAGGAAATAACAATTTTTCAACTTTTTTTCTTTTGCTAACCCATATACTAATAATTGTACAAATAAAGATGAGAAAAATAAAATTTCCATATTTGTATTAAAAGGAATTTCAATAAGGAATGAATAAAATTTTTGTTTATTTAAAAGAAAATTTAGCCTTGTGGCTTTCTTATTTATATATTGATTTTTGGACGAAAATATCAATAATATGTCTTTATCTCTTAAACTAAATAATGGCGAATGGCAAAAGTATTCAATTGAAAATGCAGCTGATTTTAATCCTAATACTTCATTAATCTTCAATGAACCATAACATGAAATGGGAAATAAAGTTGAGGAACCCAAAAAAAAAATGGATTGGTCTATGGAAAAAGAAAAATATTTTTTAATTTTATAGATTATATCATTTGACAATTCCTCTGCCTTCTCGTAAACTTTTTTAGTATTAATTACCCGATTTGATTTCTTTACTAACGCTAATGCTGTCATTGTAGTTAACATAAAACTTAAAGTTCCTGCTGTAGGTAACGAAGGTTTTTGGTAATCTAAATGAATTACTTTCATACAATTTTTTGCAAGATCACTAGTGGGATTGGCGGTAATCGCTATTGATTCCTTACAATATTTTTTTACTCTTTTTGCAGCCAAAATATTTGCCATTGTTTTTCCAGAAATAGAAATAAAGCATACTGTTTTATTCTTACTTAAAGTTGGATTGATTATTATTTCAGCTGGATCTATACATAAACAATTAAAATTAGACTCATAACTCGCTATTAAACCAGAAACAAAAGAATCACCAGAACCTACAAAAAGGAATTCAGAAGGTTTTTTATTTTTTTCAATGCCACTAAATTTTAATTTACCTATTTGATATTCAATCTCTTTTTTCATTAATTCTATAGAATTCATTTTGACTATTTGATATGATAATACATTTTAAATAAATATTATAATTAAAGTTGATTTATTCAGATATTCTTTAAAATATATAATTACAAATTTAATATATGATTGTATTATTATCAATAGTAATTTACGCTAATTAAAATCATTAAATTACAAGTTCAATAAGTTTAGATAGTAATTGTAAAAATAACTACTAAAAAAAACCAATTGTCTTGACCTATGTAATTTCCATTCCTCTCTTGAATGAATTTACATATATTTAAAAATAAAGTTAGTAATTTTAGCTTAAATGGAGAAATATTCTACAGATTCTATGTTATTTTTATTTTTATATGTGAAAATAAAGTTTTTGTATGTTTAGGAGAACTTCATGCAATTTCCACATCGATGACTTCCAGTTTCTTTTTTTTGTTATAATATTGTGTCTATCACATAGAGTTTCTTTCATATAGTTCTATTACGGAGATTGAAATGTATATTTTCTAATTTCAACGAAAAACTACTTTAA
>JANWKP010000364.1 GCA_025451315.1 Nitrososphaerales archaeon
AAATCAAACCCAACTAATAATGCATCTTCCTTATTGATCTTTTCTCGTAGATTTCTTAAAAATATTATTGCATCTTCTGGTTCAAAATTTCCTAAACTTGATCCTAAGAATAAAATTAATTTATTATTGGGGATATTATGTTGAGAACTAATAAATTTTGTTACTGTTTCTATTCCATCAAAATATTCCGATGCTATAGGATGATTAATAATTTTTGGTAAATCATTTTGCAATTTTATAGAGCTTTGATATAACATTTCTTGAGAAATGTCTATGGGAAAGTAATGGAGATTTCCATCTTGTTTTTTTAAAAAATAATTCAATAAAATTTTTGTCTTCTTTGAGCTTCCACTTCCTAATTCTACTATGCAAATATCTTTGTTATAATAATATTTTAATAAAGAATCAATATTTTCTATTATAATTCTATATTCAGTTAAAGTTAAATAATATTCTGGTTGTACACAAATTTGTTCGAAAAGCTCTGAACCTCTTTTATCATAAAAAAATTTTGGATCTAATTTTTTATTTTCTCTACTTAATCCCTTCTTTACCTCTTGAGCAAAGTCCTCTGTTAGTATAAATTTTTTATTATTTTTATTGTGTTTAAGTGACAATATTATTGCAAATATCTTTATGTTTATTATATTATTGGAAAATTAAAGTAAAATAAAATACTTTGTATATACACAAATAGGCCTGTATTAGTTGATTTATTTCTTTTTTATTAATGTATATATTTGATATTTATATAGTAAAAGTTGTAGAGGTAGTTTCTGGTAATTTAATGCCTCAAGATAAATTAATTATAACGGTTTAATGAACCTATTAGGTTAATTAAAGTAAAAATTTTTGAATTGTTGTCCATGGTAAGGAGATTAAGCGTTATTATAAATTTGTAGATTATTCATATATCTATTTACTAACTAAAAGTTAATATGTCAAATATACTAAAAAAAGGGGATATACTTATAATCGATCTTCAAAATGAGAGGACATATGTTTATAATACTATTATGAAATAACCTGTTAAATTTATCATACTATCATTGTTTTTTAATTTATTTGAATTACATTTTCCTAAAAATAATGATTTTATACATATAACTAAATTTAATAATTCTAATATCTGTATATATTATTACTTTGCGTGGAGGAGTCGCGAAGCCTGGTCAAACGCGCAGGACTCAAGATAAAATTAATTATTAAATGATAAATCCCGTCCCTTAGGGGTTCGTGGGTTCGAATCCCACCTCCTCCATTGAATCCTCGGTTCGAAGGATAACAAAAAATGAGAAAAAAAAGTCTCCTAGTATTAATATAAGAAAGAACATAAATTTTTCATCGAAGGAGGGAATGAGAGATCTATATGATAGAGAAAATAAATTATTGTATTGGATTCAAAGAGCTAAATCAGATCTTGATGAACCTGATAAAACAGATGTTCTAAAATTAATTCAATATCTACAAGATCAAGGGAAAGCAAGTCTTTGGATCATACGTTATATTACCGCCTTAATTTCGATGAGGAAACAAATGACAAAACCATTTAGAAATGCTAAAGAAAATGATATAAGAAAATTAATTAATTGGATAGATAAAAAAGGATACAAGGCATCTACAATTGAAAAGTTTAGAATTATTTTAAAATCTTTTTATAAAATAATATATGGAAAAAATAAAAAATATCCTAAGTCAGTAGATTGGTTTCCAGTAAGCATAGGAAAGGATAGACTAAGTAAAGAAAAAGCTATTGATTTAGCTGAGTTTTTAGAATAAGAAGAAATACAAAAAATAATTGAATGTGCTCCATCTTTACAAAAAAAAGCATTTATTTCTTGTCTATATGAAAGTGGTGCTAGACCTGAAGAATTTTTGAGGTTAACAAATAATGATATAAAATTTGAAATCGATGGAGCACGAATCATTTTGAGAGGGAAAACAGGAGAAAGGAGTGTATTAATAATCTCATTCGCTAAATTGATGCAACAATGGCTTGATGTTCATCCACTCCAACATCAATCTCAATTTTCTCTATGGATAAGTGAAGCTACTAACTTTAAAAATGAACCTCTTGGTCTGAGAGGAGCAGAAAAAATAATAAGTAACGCAATCCAAAAGGCAAATTTAAAGAATAAACAAAAACGCTTGTATATTTTAAGGCATTCTAGGGCTACACATCTCTCTCTCACTTTTTCAGACGCTGAAATGTGCGTATTTTTCGGTTGGGTTAATGGTACTAAAGTACTAAGACGATATATTCATCTCTCGGGGAAAGATCTGGATAATAAATTAATATCAATGAATAGTGGGGTAAAGACTGCAAAACTAGATTATAAACTAAAAACTAGTAATTGCATTCGCTGTAAAGAAATTTTAAGTCCAACTTCTCTATTTTGTGGAAGATGTGGATTACAAATCAAACTTAATGAACTATACTCAAAGCAATTAGAAGAAAAGGAAAATAAAGATCGCGAAATTGATTTGGTTCGGAAAGAAATGAATCAGAAGTTTGAAGAGATTATGGAATTGATTCAACAAAACAATAAGTTAACTAATATCAAGCCAGAAGTTTTATCATCATTTCTCAAATCCTAATTCTTTTCTAAAACAAATTATAGTCTAGATTCTAGTAACATTTATTAAATAGTTTTCAACAAATCCTATTTTTTTAGATCTCAATTATAGACTAAAAAATAGATACTTTTATTTATTAGAACTTAATTTTTAATTTAAATAATTAGAAACATATAATTTTAATTTTGACTTTTGAAAGGTACTCCTCATTTTTATATGTGAACTTTGATTCAATATGTATGCCAAAAGTAAAAACCAAACAAAGTATTGAGGAACATATTGATGGTACAAATAAAATCAGCTGTAATATTAGAGGTTGTGAAAAACTAGCAGACGTCATTGTTAAAGAATCAGCAGGTAAATATGGGATAATTCATTTGCATATGTGTAGAAATTGCTACAATAGATTTCAAAAACTTGTAGTCAGTTCTATTTTTCAAACATGACATTTCTCCTTTATATACAGCCAGTTAGTATGTGGTGCAAAAATATGAACTCAGTAAACAAATCAAACCTAAATGGAACTCTACTAGTATGCGATAATTGTTTAAATAATTGGCGATATTTTGGGAAAAATCCCTATTATGCAACGTGTAGTTTCTGTAAATCTAGCGTAAATATAAGAAAAAATAAAGTTGATATGGACAATATGATTGAAGTCAATCAAGAGCCTGAAAGAGAAAAGGTGGATTACACTATTCACTCTAATAATAGTGCGAATAGGGTTACTAACACCAAAGAAAGGAATATTCAAAAACCTACTTTCGATTTTCCAATACCGCCTTTTTTAAAAAATATAGGAGTCGAAAGCATTAGATTACAAAATAGAGTACTATTAGTTGATTATAACGGACATAATTTAGAAATAAGGATTGATCAAGGCAATTCTCACAAAGGAATTAAATATTTAAATTTTGAATTTAAAGGACTTCCAATTACTGATAAAACTATAGACTGTATTGAATCATTTATCTCTGATAATTGGAATTTGATTTTATCAATAATTGATTCTAAAAAGGTAATTAATTTGTTAGAAGGCGGCATTACTGATTTTTTTGGTACTAAAAAAATGGTGAAGGAGTATGAATCTTAATGAAGGAGCTAAACATTGGTATTCCATAGGAACTAATCCGATTCCTGCAGATACTAGAAATAAAAAACCAATAGAAGAATGGCAAAAATATCAAACTAGATCAATGACGTTAAAGGAATTTGATGAATTTATAATAGATGGAAAATATGCAAAAGGAATAGCAATAATCACTGGAAGGCTTTGGAGAGTAGAGCATGAAGGCAAATATCTAATTGCAATAGATATAGATAATGAAAAAGGATTAAGGGGATTCTTAACAAGAAATGATAAAGTCGTCTCAATATCAGAATTTGCTTCTAAAACCTTGGTTGAACAGCATAAAGATGATCCAAATAGAGCTCATATTTACTTTATTTCTCCTATTCCATTCCCTTCAAAAGGTTCTGATAGTAAAATAGGTTTAGAGGTAAAAGCAGATAAACAGCTTATGTTTGTTTTTCCTTCTCTTCATGAAAATGGCCATAATTATGAGCCTTTAGGTACACAAAATATTGTAGTTCTTAATGAGAAACAATCTATAGAATTAATGAGACATATAGATATAATTTGTACTAAATATGGAATCAAATATTTAGAAAAAGAAAGCAATACAAGATTAACACCAAATATTAGAGAGATGATAAGAAAATTAGAAATTGATAATGCAATAACCATTCTAGAAGGAGAAAGACATTCCACGCTTTTGTCTATAGCAGATTCACTTTTAATTAATCATTATGTAAATGGCAATAAAACAATAGATAAATTAAAGAAATTCTTTGAAGAAATAAATTATAAATTATGCCAGCCTTTACCTTTAATAAAAGAAGAAATAGTTACAATTTGGAAAAGTGCCATCAAATTTGTAAAACAGAGTACGAATCACAATATTGCTGGAAATATTGGAGAGGTTGGAGGATTTAAGAGTAATATAAAGAATGAAAGCATACATAGCAATAACAATGGAAAAACAATTGCCCAGATTTTGATTGAACTTGCTTCAGAAAATTCTACCTTGTTTAAAGATGAATTTAATGTCCCACATGCACTTGTCAAGATAAAAGATCATTATGAAGTGTTACCAATAGAAGGAACTAAATTTAAGAGATATTTATTTAAATTATATTATGATAATTGTGATAACCAAATTCCTCATACTGAATCTATTAACAATGCGATTTCAATACTTCAGGGAAATGCAGAATTCGAAGGTCAAACTAAAACCTTACATCTAAGAACCGCCTGGGCTGATGAAAATAATAAAGATACAATATATTATGATTTATCAGATGATAAAAGAAGATGTGTAAAAATAACTAAAAATAATTGGGAAATTTTAAAGAATCAAATAGAGATTTTATTTAGAAGATATCATCATTCAATTCCACAAGTTGAACCATTAAGAAGAATAGGAGATGAAATTGACGGCATTGACGGCATGGACAGTAAATTACTTGATGAGTTCCTGAATCTCCTTAATGTCGAGGATGAGAATAACAAATTGCTTTTAAAATGCTATATTATTTCTTTGTTTATACCCGACATCCCTAAACCAATCTTGAGGCTTCAGGGTGAACAAGGAAGTGCCAAGTCAACATTACAAGAACTGATAAAAATGACGGTAGATCCTAGTAGTATGAGAACTTTAACATTCCCAAGAGATACTAATGATTTTATTCAACAACTATCCCACAATTATATTGTATATTATGATAATATATCAACAATTCCAGAATGGATATCAGATCAATTGTGTAGAGCAGTTACAGGAAGCGGTTTTTCGAAAAGAGCATTATATACAAATGATGATGACGTAATATACAATTTCAAAAGAAATATCGGTCTGAATGGTATCAACATTGAAGCTACAAAAGCAGATCTTTTAGATAGAAGCATAATCGTTCAACTTGAAAGAATTAGTAAAGAAAAACGTAGAAAAGATGAGGATATTTGGAAAGATTTTAACAAGTTAAAGCCAGGATTACTAGCCTTTATATTCAATATTTTAGTCAAGGTATTGAAATATAGAAACGACAATAGAGAGATTAGATTGACCGGCGGCCTTAATAGAATAGCAGATTGGGAAGAATATGCAGAGATTATTTCACGTTGTATGGGTAATGCTGAAGGAGAATTCCAAAGAGTATATCAAGAAAATATTGGAGTGCAGGTAGATGAGGCTATTTCAACAAGTCCTTTATCGATGGCAATAGTAGAATTAATGAAAGAAAATGAAATAGATGAAGATACAGGTATACATATTAAAGAAATAGAAGAATTGAATGATACAGCAACCGAATTATCTCAAAAACTTAATGATATTGCAGAAACAAAATTAAAATTCCCTATTCAAAGAATGAATTCTTGGCCTAAATCTCCTAGTCATCTTAGTCGTAGATTAAACGAAATCAAGACTAATCTTCGGGAAAAAGGAATTGAGATTGAAACAGGAAAAAAAGATGCTAACGGTAATAGGAAAATAACTATTAGAAAAGTGTCGTCCATGCCGTCCATGCCGTCAAAAATGCAAATACAAACACAAAAACCATTAGAAAGAATTGACAGTAATGAAGGCAAGGATAATATGCCGTCTATAACAAATAGTGAAATTGAATTAGAAAATACAGTAATGGAATAAAACGGCGGTCCAAAATTAGATTACTCTTATGTGATTTTCATGTTTATTTAATAGATGAAGAAATTAAAATAAGTCCAACAACAATTTAACTAAATCAAATTTATTTCTCAAATCAAATAATAGAATTGAATGGATTGAAAAACTATTACAAACTCTACTTGAAGGCCAAAGAAAATATTGTTTATGGCGTATTCTTATGTCCCTATTTAATTAACGTTAAGAAGACACCTCATGAAGAATCGTTTTCGATCTTAAAAGACTGGCTAGAAAAGTGTAGTCAACTAAGAAAACTTGATTTTTCAATAAATAGTGAGCTCCGTAACAGATTAAAGAATGTAAATCAATTCAAGCCTATTTCAGGTAATAAATTAATTGAAGAAAATAAACAATTATTTGAAATAATTAATAGTAGTTAATAATCATGTAAGATACTTAATAGTGATTTGATAAATAATTTAGATTTTCTTGGGATTTTATCATATTCAGATGACATAAAATAAGAGGAAAAGGTTAATGTAAAATCTGTTAACCATATACTACTAAGGCTTTCAATGAGTCATCTCCAAAAGATATCTCATTTCGAACTGTTCTCATTTCTCTTCCATTAATTACATAGCCATTATCAAAAGGTTGTATTGTTACTATATTGTATCCTAGAAAATGCTTGAAGAATACCTCTACTCTAACAGTAAGCCTTCATAATCGGAGTATCAATATAATGCATTAACTAATCGCTAATTTTGGATTTTTGAACTAATGTAAGTAAATAATCTATCATGTACATTATTTTTGTTGCAGAATCAGATCCTTCATTCATTTTTATAGTATGGGAAGGAGGATTCCTAAAGTATTGAAATACTCCTCTAAATAAAAAATACACACCTTCTCTTTCCGAAGGATTATTCCCAAGGATTAATTGTCCGGTTTTCGGATTAAAACAACTATCTATTAACTCAATTCCATGTAGTCCAGTATTATCGTGAATCTTTTCTCTTAATTTATCCTCTAATAATGAAACGCCGTTGGTTACAGTATCTCGATAGTTCTTATTATAACAATGAGCGTGAACCTCTCTACTAAGTTGAGGTCTACTTAGGGATCTTCCTTCACCAAGGGCGTTTTCAAATTTAGATGCAAAACAAAGAAAATTATCTGCATATACAAGTTTTTCTGATGGATTCATAGTGAAGATGTTTAAGTTTTTAGTTTTGGATAAATCCATTACAAGCCAATATGCCTTTCTCAATCCTTCATCTATTACATTGAACATTTCTTCGGCGCGGCACCTTTTAATAACTTCACCAAAATCATTTACGCTTACTCCATACTGCTTTTCTATATACGCAAGATCTTGAGAGAAATTGCCAAAAACTTTTAATAATTCACCTAAAACTTGAAAAGGTTCTCTATTTGGATTATAACTCATCAAAAATTTTAATATTATTTAATATTTAATCTATTATGATAATACTCTAGTGATGAAACTGGCTTGTTCTTAGTTAACTAGATTTGAAATTTAAAATTTAAGCTAATACTATAAATTCTTATATAGATTGTAAAACTATGTGACGATAGATACTGACACTCTAAACAAAATTTGTAAAGTCGATTTGTAACGTAAAATAAATTTTAAATTAACTATAAACTAAATTTGTCTAAGGATGTAGAAATTTTAATGCTTTTTTTCCATCTTCCGACAGAAAAACTATTTTACTGGTACCTCTTTTTTCAATTTCAATGAAATTCCAGTTTTGTAATAGTTCAATTATATTTTTAAGAGCCATATATGCAGCCGTATCTGTTTTCTTTTCCGCTACATGAATAAGTTTTTCTTTTAGGGCCAAGTCTTTTAGATTTTTCTTGGTGACTTTGCCATTTTTCTGTGTGTCTATCAACACCATACATTTTATCAGATTTTGCTTTGGAATCTCAATTTTGTAGTCTGGTAATAGTACAATATCTTTAAGACTTGGTCGGTGGAGAGCCACCGGAGGCCAAACGTTTGAAACCATCAAAGGCAGCATATTTGTAGGCCATTGTATAGGTCGGCGTCGCAAATGTCAGGTTATTAAACACGTCAATCGTTCCTGAATTGTGAATTGTTGCCTGCCCAAGGGCGATGAGTTCTGACGCGATGTCGCCTAGGATATGGACGCCGAGTAGGCTGCGGTCTTGACGATTGAATATCAGTTTCAGGATACCATCAGAGTCCCCCGAGATGAGACCTCGAGGGATTTCTCCAAAATTGCAACGTCCTACTTCGTACTGGATACCTTGCTCTTTGGCATTATCTTCCGTCAATCCGACTCCTGCCAATTCCGGCACTGAATAAACTGCCGACACAGACAATGGGTCTAATTTCCCCTTGAATCCAAGGCCCAATGCATGACAGGCAGCTACCCGGCCTTGCTCCATCGAAACTGAGGCTAGTGAAGGAGCGATTACATCGCCAGCAGCGTAAATTCCCTCGACACTTGTCTGGAAATGGCTATCTACTTGAATCATACCTCGAGCGTTCAATTTCACTCCTGCCGCGTCAAGACCTAACCCTTCAGTGTTAACCGTGCGGCCTGTAGCAAATAGCACTATGTCCGGTCGCAGCACTTCGTCGGTTTCCAAAGTGACCTGCAGTTCGCCATTGACTCGACCGGTGCCGCGCACTTTTGTGCCAAGTACAATCCTCATCCCCTGGTTTTCAAAGACCTTACACAACAAACGTGACATCTCGCTATCCATGGTGCTCAGCAGATGTTCTCCAGACTGGACCACAGTCACAGGAATCCCGAAGGCAGTAAAAATTGAAGCAAACTCGCAACCGATCGAGCCACCTCCAATGACCAAGACGCTCTTAGGAACACGTTTAAGCTTTGGCAGCTCTTCGGAATCGAAAATGTCGGGATCATCGAATGGGATGTTCGTTGGATGGAATGCGTGGGACCCTGTCGCGATCAGAATTTTCTGTGCACTAAAGACGAGTTTCGTTTCTGAACCTTCGCGAGGAGTGACTATAACGGTACGCTTTGGGCCCAAACTCGCCGACCCATAGACGACATCGACTCCTAACTTGTCTACAAAGACAGATTCAGTAAAATTCTGCATTGCAGAAGAAACTTTTCTTGTCCGAGCGCGCGTGCGCTCTACTGCCATACCTATATCTGGTTGCTCAGTCAGTCCATAGAGGGCCCGGTAGCGAAAACCCGTAAGATGCAAGGCAGCCTCACGTAGTGTTTTGGTGGGCCCTCCGCCAGTCGTGACCACAAGACCGCCGAGGACTTTGTGCTCGATGACTAACGTACGTCGTCTAGCTAATGCGGCAAACTCGGCCGCTCCCTGTCCTGCGGGGCCGCCACCAATGACAATGAGGTCGTAGTGGTGAGTATCTGTCATGTCTCCGTCTGTGCCACCAACTGTTTCTTGCACCATTTCGTATATAGTTTGATCGCGAGTATATTAATAATGAGATAAATCACAATCACATCGATAGTTACTGAGCTTGGGAAGTTTATCGCCGCTATGAGTGTTGCTATCGCCGTCTGACGTTGGGTGGCGGCCATTGCCAGAGCTGCACGATCCCCTACTGCAGACCCGCCTAAAAAATGTCCTGCGGCTAATGCGGAGACGGTCAAGAACGAGAGTACAATGAAGGACAACAGACCGGCTTCCGCAATTCCACCCAAATTCAGTGCCAACAAAGCCAGTAAAGCTGCTATGAGCGCCTTACCTGAAATAGCATTTATCGGTTGGCTTAAACGTTCAGTCCATCGTGGGGCTAAACGCCGGATAATTGCACCTATTATCAGAGGTAGGAGAACGGTTTGTGCAATGAGCTTCACTACTTCGAACGGTGGAACACTTGCATCATGCGTCAGAGGGAGAACCGTCAGAATGGCTAGGGAAATGGGAATCATGACGACTGCTATCAGGGACATAGAAATAAGTATGGAATAAACATAAGGCGGGTTTGCCCTCAGAATGAGCATATTGTGTGGCAAAGTTGTTGCAACCGGTGAGATCGCCAAGAGTATCACACCAGTTTTCACATCTACAGGCAACGGCACTAAAACTAAGATTACTGCAGTCAAAACAGGCGCCACAATATAGATAGCTATAAACGTTCGAATGAATAGGTGAGAGTGACGAAAGAGGAAAAAAGGTTCAGACAGTGTTGATTTGAAACCTAGTGTCAAAACCGATGTAAATAGTACTACCTGCAGCAGCATGAGAATGAGTTGCTCTGCGGTCATCTACTTCATTACATTTGAATAAATATTAATTTTTTTATTTGACACTTTGAACTGTACTTATTGGAAAGACAAAGAAAATACATGCATTAGACAGGAAAAAATAGACACAATAAAGAACAGATGCAAGAAAATAATATCCTTGTAAGGTGGATAGATACTGAGTATAGCAGCGAAAAAACAATGTCTTTCCCAAAGTACTAGAATAAATACTATCTGATCGTAACAAATAATTATCAAATTTACCTGAGATAAATATGCAAATACAAGAAAATAAGAGTACTCAACACTTTACATTTGTTTCGAAAGTGAAGCCGGGAAGGGGCCCGAATATTCGTGCTAAGGCAGCTGAACGGGCTAAAATGCCATGGGAAGATATTGACAAGCTCTTGAGGCCGCTTACGCTCCACTACGCGCGGTGGATTCTCTTTAATAATGATACACAATTCATCTACTACGCTTCGTTCGACACGAATTTGGACAAGTACATTGACGACGCGGCCAGGATCTTTGCTGAATCTGGGGTTGCAGGATTCTTTCCGGATCTAGAGGGATTTCCCGACGACCCGGCTAGTGCAGGTGACCCAGAGGCTTACAGGAAGTTTCTGGCAGATAACAAGGTTGACAGCTTCTTCCAATTCGAAGGTTATCCTGGTGTTACAGTCGAAGAGATCAAGAAGGCGTTGAGAGTTCGCAATGCATTCAGCAACATGCTTGATGAAATGCAGTAAAGCCGATATAGGCAGAGTGAGATCATGACTGAGACAACTATACCCCAGCGCAAACGAGAAGGCCCTGGTCGCCGCGTCAGCATGTATGTTCCCTGGAGTTACCCAGCTGAAGCAGGCAGGGAGCTCTATGAGTTGAACAACCGTTATTCAGCCATGTGGGAGGTTCGTCGAGTAGCTTACCCACGATACGAGGAGATTGCAGGTAATCCGCAAACTTATATGCAGGGCATTAACGGGACGTTAGAATTGTTTCATCGAGATTGGGAACCTTTCCGTGAGAAAGTCAGTGAGCTCTCAGGGCATCCGGTCCCCTACTTTGAACGTGTAGATCAAGGAGGACACAGTTTTAAGATCGACGACCGAATGCTCGCAGACGTAGATACACTGCTCTTGCTAAGCCTCGACCATCAACTCACGAATCAATCACCCACTCCTGAGGAAGTTAATGCGGGTCAAAAATGGTTGAGACGAGACGGAACTCGTCTGATCCTTTGTCCACACCATGAAGTCGGTGCCTCAGAAGATCCGGAAGTGCGTGAGAGAGAGTACCAGCACCACGGAGACCGCTTAGTGGGGCGCCAGCAACGTTTCGGCGGATTCGGGCGTGCTCTCATGAGTGATTTGGGTATTCCAGTCGAAAATCGATTTGGCCTCAATCCTGGTAGAACCGCTGATAAAAAGGAGCCC
>JANWKP010000365.1 GCA_025451315.1 Nitrososphaerales archaeon
GATTCCTACTTTACTTGAAGTCTTTGTATCGCTATCTACATCTGGACCAGATATTGTATGTCCGTTAAGATCTACAACAATATCACTTGCACCTACTATAAGACCGTCACTTTCTGCACAATTCAAGTTTGAAGTTAAAATCACATTGTGTGTTATAACTTGACCGCATGATGGACTTATGGCTAATGGTTGTGTTGATGATTGTGGAGTTCCTGTTGGTTGTTGTTGTGCTGGTTGGGTTTGGGCGTTTAAGGATATTGGTTGCATTGTTATTGCTGCAACGGCAGAGAATGATATTATCGCTGCCAACATATATGCCATTAGTGTTCTATTCATTTAGTAGATGGTTTGGTACTGACATATTTATGTTAATCTATTATTTTTATTATAACTAAGTATAGACGATTTTTATTGTAACTATTTATTAGTACACTTGATACTTTTTAACGCTTTCCTTTACTCCTTTAAAATTTTAATGACTATATTTCAATAAAAATTAAAAAAACTTAATATTTTGAAATAATACATATAGAATGAACAGTCAATCTTTTTTGATTTTTTAGATAATAAATTTTCTGTATTTATGAATATCTAACTATTATTGAACTCATTTAATAAAGAAGAATTATAAGTAAAATTTAAGATCATTTTGATATGAAAATAGCTATAGCTGGAGCTGGAGTTGCTGGGAGTTACTTAGGATTCATGTTACAAAAAAAAGGACATGATGTAACCATTTTTGAATCTTCAAAAAAGCAAAATCATTGGGCAGTTTGTGCTTGGGGCGCCTCGAGAAATATACTTGAAAAATTTTCAAAAGATGTAGGATTAAATTTTAATGATTATATTTTTCATGTTGGAAAAAAGTTACGAATGGAATTGCCAAATAATAAAGAAGAATATTTGGAACTTATTGGACTAGTTACTTACAACAAACAAAAATGGGAACATGATCTTTTAAAAAATTTGAATGTTAATTACGAATTTAAGTGTACTAGTAGTTTTCGATTTAATGATTATGATTATGTTCTAGATTGTACCGGCCTTCATCGTTCACTATTGCCAAAATCAACAACCGATTTTATCATCCCTGCATATGAATATCTCATAGAAAATCCTGATATCATCACAACTGATAATGAATTCTATGTAATAGGTTACAAAGGGGCAAGGGGATATTTTTGGTACTTTCCAATTGATAAAGGTAGAGCCTTTGTAGGTGCTGGAGATATTGATAGAAAATATTATGGGATTAAAGAATTTTTTCATAACCATCCATCAGCTAAAATCATAAAAAAAATAGGACGACCTATACGCCTAGCTCCACCAAAATGTATGGAGCCATTTTTTAATAATAATATTATAGGGGTGGGGGAATCTATTGGATGCGTTTTTCCCATGTTAGGAGAGGGAATAATTCCATCCTTGTTATGTTGTGAAATCTTTTTAACTGTTTTTGATAAATCTAAAAACTTTGATTTTAAACTATACCGAAAGCTAGTTTTGAAGAAATTTAATTATTATGAAGATGTATATAGGATTGTAAGACTGAAAATGGAGGGAAAATTAAGTACAATTAAGCATTTTCCATTAATGATGAAAATGTATACGTCAATGAAAAAAGATGAAAAAAGATTTGGATTTGAAATAAATTTAGATAAAATGAATAGGTTAGTAAATGCTCTTTAGCTGTAGTATTTTTTTCAGCAAATAATAATTGTATATTATTAAAAAACTTTATTTCATTTGGAATTAATGAACAATTACCACCACTAATCATTATAGTTCAACAAAAAACATTAAATCTAATTTTAATAAATCTTAAATGTTTATGAGGGATGTAAAATGCAGAATTGCAACGATAATTCCAGCTAGAAATGAAGAAAAGTTTATAGGGGAAACATTAATTGCGCTTTTAAATCAGGATATAGATAATAATAAGATTATTGTAATAAATGATGGATCTGAAGACAAAACTAAAGAAGTTGTAAATTCTTTTCCTAATATTGATCTTATTAACATCGAAAATAGAGGATTTGATGCTCATGGAACACCAAATCTTGCTAAGGTAATTAATAGAGGTATTGAGAAATTATTACCAGATGTTATATATGATTATATAATGATTTTGGGATCGGATCATATTCTCCCTTCAAATTATGTAAAAAACATTATCGCTCATATGGATCAAAATAAAGATATAGCAATCTGTTCTGGACAGATTAAGAATGAAAAAAGTAAAGTTCCAAGAGGATCAGGTAGAATTGTTAGAAGTGATTTCTGGAAAACAATAGGACTTCAATATCCATTAAAGTTTGGTTTTGAGACATATCTCTTGATAAAAGCCCAACAAATAGGTTACAGAGTAAATGTATTAAATGATCTTATTAGTCTCACAAGCAGACCTACACGAAAATCGTATAAAAAAGAAACTTATATATCTTATGGAAAGTCACTTAAGGCTTTAGGTTATATTCGATTATATTCTGCTGGAAGAATTGGTTTACTTTCTTTGAAAAATCCTAAAGGGGCTATCTACATGCTTCAAGGATATACTAGTAACGATATTGATCTCTATGAAGAAGATTTGAGAAGTTTTCTTAGATATATTCAATATATAAAATTAAAACAATATATTAAATCATTCTTATTCAGATAGTCTAAAAGTACATAAAAAATAAGTTTGTGAAACACTAGATAATTAGTGGAATATTAAAATAATTCCACTTCATAAGTAAGATAATAACAATCTAAAAAGAGGATTGTTAAAATGCTAAGAACATATTCAAATTATACTACAAATACCTTTTACAATTATAGCTGAAAAGAGTAAACTATTATTGAAAAAACTAAGTTCTCTATTGAGATAATTTAAACAATATAAATCAAAGAATTATTATAAACCTCATCGATTTACTTGGAAGTATATTCTTAACAAATTTGATATGCTTGTAAAATATTCTTCTCATAATTATCCCATAAAAGATTTTTTTTTGCAAAATTGTAGATCTCGATTCTTTTTTTATACAAATCATTGGTATTTTCTTTATAATAAGAAATTTTTGTAATCAAATCATTATAATTATCAATGGTTTCGTTATTTCCTTTTAATGTATCAGAAATTGTTTCTAATGATGATGAATTAATAATTAATAGTCCCGAATGAGCATATTCTGCATATTTATTGGGATTCAAATAAGGGTGGGACCAATGTCTTTTCCAGGGAAGCAAACCTATATCATATTTGGACATTTCTACAAACATTATGTCTCTAGGTAATAGACCTTTAAAGAACACCTTATCTTTATTTTTTTCGTTCCATCCAATAAAAATCAAATTACCTATATTATTTTCCAAAAATACGTTTTCTAACCCTTCTAAATTTTTATGAGGATAGATATCAACCGAAATGCCGTCTCTGCCTTGATACACACTGTTAATATCTTTATTGTATTTGGGAATATCGATATTTTTAATTTCAGATTCAAGAGGAAAATTGGGAACAACAAACACATCGTTTTTGTTTCCCATCTTTTTTAAATCAGTTGCAATGCGTTCTGAAACAGTGATGGTCGGATGGTTTGATACAATCTCTTTTTCCCATGCTTGCCAAACAGATATTGCTCGTTTTTTCATTTGTTTAGTTAACCATCTTCCTATTCTACTAGAACTTTTTGAATTTGTTATTTCATATATAACTTTAGCATATTGAGCCCAATGTTCGTTATCATCATATATGAAAGGGATTCCTAAATCATTAATCATTTTAGCTGGAAAGATAGTATGTGCGTGTATCATATCTGGTCTAACTTCTTCTATAATTTTTATGATTTGTTTTCTGACCATATGCCAATAATAAGGGATTCCAAATCTAGCTTTGGCATTCCATGTAATAGAATACATTCTAGAAAAAATATTATTTTTATATTGAGGTGATTCTCTTCCTGCAAATATTATTTCATAACCGTTATTTTTTGCAGTTAAAACAGATTTTTCAATCCTACCATTTGGTAGCCCAAAAGCTGATAAATATAAAATCTTCATCCATTATTATAGAGATTTAAAGCATTTAGTAAAACTTTCGGATAAAATCTATCGCTTCTCATACTGTTAAAAAGAAATTTTAATCTGAAATCTGGTAATAAGATGTTAGATCTATACTAGAATTATACATAATATATTTTTGTATGGGAATACTAAAGTTCAAATTTAAATATTTTTTAATCTCAAATTAAAACATCATCTCTGTAAAGTTAAGCAGTAAAAACTTTAGCTAGAAATATTCCATTTATTTTATGAAAAATTAGATTTGAAATAAATAAAATATCCCCCTATTATTGTATGTACCTCTTTATCTATAATTTAAATGTAAATCTACGTAATATTTCTAAAGTATTAATAATTTTCAAGGATGATGAAATACGTTATGTTTCAGTATTGAACTGGAATGAAAGATTTGGTTCATGCAATATCTAGAAACGTAAAAGAGTATCTGTCTTTATAATAGATGAAATTCTTATCAAATCGGTAGCCAATATTTAAGTTATGGATTTGTATAGAACCAATTGACAAATCTGTCCTTGGAATCTATATTTTAGAGGAGAGAAACATACTTGTTGCTAAAAAAATTCATTAAATCTTATTGAGAATTATGATAAATATACTGTGTATCCAGATGGATGTACCTGATGTGGTGAAGCATGTAATGTCATGACATTGAAATACTTTGTACATTCTTCTTTAGAGAGAAATTTTGATGAAGAGAGTCAACCAATAATTAAATACAGACAGTTTCTGGTTACTTTTATTTTTCAAGCCACGAATATACGTCCCATGCTAATGAAGAATAATATTTTTAAAATCTCCGATGCATTTCGTATTTTACTTACTAATTCCTCAACACTATGGATATGAATAATAAATGCATTTTTAGTTCATGTTAATTTAAGGAAATAGATTAGCTGTGAATATCTCTTTCTCATTTTATGGTTATAACATTTGAGAAAAAGAGGACATCCAATATTGTAATTATGTATTCATTGTATTTTTACTTTCTTAATCTACGTCTACGTAATACTTCCAATGCATTAGTAATATTCAGAGATAAGAAAAGGAGTTATGTTTCTATATGGAATTGGATTGAGAGATTTGGCTCATCTAACATCTATAAAAGGAAACAAGTATCTGCATTCATAATAGATGAAACTATAATTCAGATTGGATGATTGGAAACATTACTATTTGTGGATTTGTAGAATCAGTTCTTAGAACTATACTAGGAAACATATTTCCAATGAAAGAATTATGTTTATAGCAGAGAATTTCATTAGTTCTTTAGTTAATAAATTTGGGCAGTATGCAGTTTACTCTGATGGTGGTATATGGAATCCTCAAGCCTGTATATTTTTGCATTTGAAAATAGATTGCATTCTCATTTGGAGAAGAGCCTGATCGAAAGGGTAATACAGTATTTCGAGGATAGAGTTGAATCTTTAGATGACTATTACCTATGCAATAGTAAAATAAGAGATTGTGATAATGGTCATGTATATAACTGGGTAGAACTATTTGTATCAATGTACAATAATACTATAGTCGCAAAGAATAATCCTGTTTCAATAATAAAGGATGTGGTGGTATTTTCTTAAATTAACACAGCCCATTTTTAGCTTCAGATAGACAGTATTCAGCAAAATTAGATCGATCAAATAAATCAACATAATATTTATAAAAAGTTAATATTCCATATTTATCAATTTTATTGGATGACAAAACTTTAGTTTGTATACCATTCATTCTCTGATATTTTGCCAAGATGCATGCCACACCAGCATGATCATGGATATGTAATATTTTCGATAAACAGGTAAACAATAAACTAGATAAAAATATTTAGAAAATAAGAAATTATAAAATAAAACTGATTAGATAATCAAATGTGAATATTGTAAGATAAGTATTATCAATGGATATGAATATAATTATTTCTCGCCATCTTTATTACCTTTATCAAACTTCTCAGATTTTGGAATTTTGTGACCTTTAGTAATCTTTAAAAGCATATCTCTCATTTCTTTTTTTTCTTGTTCGGTAATCTTGCCATCTATAAGATCTATTACAAAAAGCCACATAGTTGCTCCGATTCTATTCTCATTAAATAATGCTTCAGCTTCTACTCTCCATTGACTCTTTCTATGCCAATATCCTATAACAATCGAAAGAGGTACATAGATAGCGATGAATGTCATCGCGAATCCAATTATATTTCCTCCTATCAATGAATCTATGGAAGGCATCCTGTCTATCAATAATCTATATTGAATAACGATAAAATTCGCAAATGTCATTAAAAAAATAAGATATATACTATGACCTTGTCTAAAATCCAACCATCGTCGTCTCAACCAGTTATTATCTTTTTGCAATATTCACTACTTCTATTAATTTAGATAAATTGTTTACTAATGAGATTTTGTTATTTTTCTATAATCCTAAAAATACCTTGTGAAAAGAGCAATTTTATCGGCTCCTTTATAGAATCAAACTTGTCTTCTAATATAATGTGAATTCCATTACTTGAAGAAGCGATAGAATTATACTGAAATACTCTCCCGTCCTTTAATAACATTTTCATCCAGCCTCTTAGGTAAGGATCTCCATAAATAATGGATGTCGAATTAGTATGTTTATTTAGCCAGTCTATAACTATTGAAAGATCTCTATTATCTATGATGTCAACTGAATTAAATTGCATTGTTGATGGAACAAAAAAATGTGTATATTCTGCAAATATACCGTACAGTGAATAGGCATTACCATACGGTAATACCATGTAAAATAAGCCAATAATTATATAAAAAGAAAGAATAGGTAAAAGTATCTTTAACTTTGGTTTATCTACATATTTGAAGTATAATTTAACCAATCCATAAGAAGAAAAAATTGATATAAATATTCCAGAAATTATTATCCATCGATCTGGTAATAATATTGTTGAATAAGGTAATATTATCCAGGTAAACGATCCAAGTAACGCGATAATTAATGGGATATATAACAACAGTTGACACAAATTTTTTAAGCCATAAATAAAAAATGGAAATGATAAAATATTTATCATTATAAATAGAAATCCCAAATTTAGTGGACTATAATTTACATTTTCTTTTATATTGCCAGTTAATATATTGTCTAAGGTATTAATAAGCAGGTTATTTTTAGTATTATCATCTAATACTAATAAACTGATTATACTAATTATTATTATTGTTAAAGAAATAATATATTTTATATCTTTTTTTATCAAAAAATAAATTGACAATGATGTAATTAATAAAAAAGAGATCATATTATCAGTTAAAATAGTTAGAATTACTAACAAATTGATCAAACCAAAATGAATTATTCTTAATTTATAGGAATTAACTTTTCTGTTCTCTAAAATTAAATAAAAAATTAGAAACATAAATGATAATGCAATAATATCCTTTTGTAAATCCCAGGTAGTTCTCAAAGCAGGAATTTGAAACAAAATAAATATAGTCATAAACCATACAAGTTTTAAATTCCACCGTTTTAATAATAAATAAATCGAAATTGAAAACAGACCATATGTTAATGATGATATAATTAATATAAGACCCTGTGAATGTAACGGGATAAATAATTTAAATATATAGAGTAAATAAGGATAAAATTGAAATGGATCATTTTGAAAAACAAAATTTAATTGATCTGCCAAAGGAATGTAATAGTTTATAATGTCATAACCAATTGGATAAGGATAAGCAACAAGATCAGGAATAATTCGTATTAAACATCCTATAAGAAAGCAAATTAAGAGATTTTTAAATAAATTCAGATCCAAAGCAAATGAATCACTTCAAATAAATAATTTTATGTGTATATAAATATCATAAAATTTTGGACTCAATTATAGATCTCGTAGAGGTTAATAATTTGTCTATATCAGCTTTCGAGTGTTGGTAAGAAATCGCTCCCATTTTGAGTGGCAAAAAGAATATTTTGTACTTCGAGATTAAAGCAAAATGATATTTTCTTAGTTTTTCTTTATCAGTCAAAGCTACATCATTTGAGTTATTAATTTCTTTAACATTATCATTTAAAAAATGTATATTAAAAAGTGATCCTATTCCAGTTATTTTCACATCAATATTATTTTCATCGAATATTTTTTGAAGTTCTTTTCTTGTGTATGCTCCAAGCTCGTTAATTTTTGAATAAATCGTTTTTTTATTAGTTTGTAAAAATTCGAGAGTCTTTAATCCCGCTATCATCGTAACTGGATTCGATGAAAAAGTACCTCCTCCTATGGAACAAATTAAATTTTTGTTATTTTTATCAATTGGATTAGAAATAGATAAAATTTCACTTTTACCACAAACTATCCCTATCGGTAATCCTCCTCCTGCAATTTTACCTAATGTGAATAAATCTGGGTCTAATTTAAACATCTTATAAGCTCCATGAATTGATAATCTAAAACCAGTTACTATTTCATCAAGTATGAATATGATATTATTTTTCTTAGAAAATTCCTGTAATCCTTGTAAATAATCGTTATTAGGAGTAATACATCCAGCACCACCCAGAATAGGTTCAACAATTATACATGCTAAATCATCTTTAATCTTGTTTAATATTTGTAAGGATGTATGAAGATCATTAAAAGGAATTGATTGAATGTATTTGTTATCTACATCTAATCCTAAGCCCTCGCTAATGTCAAAAGGATAATTTACACTTTCAAGCAAAGAAGAGTTAAATCCATGCCACCCACCAATTATTTTAGCAACTATTCTCTTTTTAGTTACTGCACGGGCGAGTCTTACTGCGTACATCGTGGCCTCAGAGCCAGTTGTAGCAAATCTCATCTTTTCTGCCTTTGGCATAAGTTTTTGAATAGTTTCAGCTAATTCAACACTTACAGTGTTTACAGTGCCATACAATGTACCATTTTTTACTTGCTTAGATAGTGCCAGTGAAACATTTTTTGGAGAATGGCCTAAAATCAATGCCCAATGGCCCATCCAATAATCTGTATATGTATTACCATCTACGTCAAAAAGATATTTACCAACAGCTCTCTTAACAAAAAAAGGATAAGGAGAAAAAAATCTGATATTATGACTAATTCCCCCTGGAAAAAACCGTAATGATTTTTTATAAAGTAGATTAGAATGCTTTGTATTCTTCTTGTAAGTTCTGTTCAGTTTGTCAATATGCATATATAAAAACAGAAAAAATAAAAGAACTAATTTATAAGTTATGAATTTTGGAAAGTTCGAATAGGAAAGATTCATTACAAAGATATAAATTGGCCAGGCCACCAAAATATATACCCGAAATTTCATCTATATCGCTGAAAAAATATAAACCTAAAGTTTATATGATGTAGTTGAAGATGCAATCTAGAACGCAAGGCATAGGCGGCATCAATAATGATGTTGGTCATGGTACCAAAATGTGACTTATTGATCTCCATTTGCGCTCATATTATGAGGATTTAATATAATATATTAAATCTGATATAGGTTACAAACCCGCACAATTCATGATTGTCCGGCCGTACTCTTTATTTAATATTATTAAAGGATTAACTCCGGTTGATCCTGCCGGACCCGACTGCTATCAGA
>JANWKP010000366.1 GCA_025451315.1 Nitrososphaerales archaeon
ATAATCAGGATCCCTTGGTCCCACACCAATAACGAACAATTTCTTTGGCATTTGGAATTGTATTACAAGTTATAATAGCTTATAATATTCTTTTTATAAGTTAGATTCATATTTTTAAAATTAAAATGATTTGGTGGAAAAAGAAACTATCTGACTAAATGACATAACTATTTTAACATTCTTATCATTATATGTAATTATTAACGGATTTGCATGAGCGAACTTAAGCTCGAATTTGTAGGTAAACAAGTCAAAGATATGTATGGCACGTTAATGGGAAATGTTGTAGGAATTATTACTGATACTGACGGTTCAATTGAATCCGTTAGTGTAGATTGTGGTGATTCAGGTTTAAAACAATTATCTTATGAACAACTATTAGTACAAGGTGATTATGTAATCTTCATTCCTAAATGGAGATTAGATGCACAAAAATTATTTAGGCAAAAAAATTTAACGCTTAAAAGAATTAAAGCTCTTCAACAATTAGTTGAAGAGGATGATACCATGAAAGAAGATGCAGAAATTGTATATGTTAAATATGAGAAGAAACTACACGAATTAGAGGAAAAAGAAAAATCTATTAATGAAAAACTGAAAGAGAGACTTGATGAACTGAATGGATCAACAAAAAATATTAAATCAATTTTATTTGATGCAAAGTTACAATACAAAAGTCATGAAATATCAGAAGAAACATATCTACAAGTTACAAGCTATACTAAAGAATTAATGGATCATATTAATTTAGAAAAAGAAGAAATCAATAATATAAAAGGTCGACTTGAAGAACAAAACCTAGAAAATACATTACCTTTGCCACATTCAATTCAGCCCGAGGAGAAAGAAAATGAAAAAGAAAACACAAAATTATCTACTACCATAACTAATACTCCCAATACATCATCAACAACAACTACTACTGTAACTGCATCCAATACAAATAATTCTAATACTTCAAATACATCATTACCTGTATCCTCATCATCAAATGATAATACACAAACAAAACCTTCCTATGCTGGTGAAACTGATAAATATAAACAACATGCATCATATAATAATAATAATGATGATCACTCAAATCTAAATAAAGATAAGATAGAAAAAAGTAATATAGATAATGAGTCTATAGATAATGAATCTAATTGGCTAGATCAAGTCGTAAACAATTAATTTTTATATTTTTAAATTTCTAACTCTAAATTTGATTATTTATTTATTCTAAATTTGAGATTTTTTATTTGAAGTAGTATTTAACGAAATACAATAAAAAATAAAAAAAAGGTAATGATGTGAATTTATCTGCATCTGTTTTTTGGTATTTTGTTTATTATTATATCATGTCATAATTTTGCTGGAGTTTGTAATAATTCTCCAATTTCACTATGCATTTTAAGAAAGTTTAATCCTTTTTCTGTAGTTTTATAGGTCTGAGTTCCATCAAGATATTCTAATAGATTGTTTTCAATTAACACAGAAAGATATTCTCTCAATTGTGCATAACTTAGAAAAGCTTTGTACATAATTTTTGTCTTGGTTGCTCCTCCATTAGCTGCCTCTAGTATCATTGCTACTATTTCTGTTCTACTTCTGTATTTCACAATCATCATACACAATATTTGTTTATTTTAATATATTGACAAAATGTAGTATAACATTATTCTATACTAAAACTCAATGTCAAAATTATATAGGCAATAATATTTTTATTAAGTTGTTAACTAAACTTGTTTAGATATTGATTAATAGAACATATAAATGGTTTAGTCAAATAACCTTAACTTATATTTATTATATTTATCATAATTACAATAATTTAACTAGAAGTACCTATATTGTATCTTATGTCAATTGATAATCATACTTCATCCTCTGACAAATTTTTCACAAACTCTCATCTGAAAATTACCTTAGAGAAAAATAAATTTCAAGCTATAAGAGCACAATCATTACAAAATATTGAAACATTTTGGTCAGAACAAGCTGAAAATTTAGTATGGAATAGACATTGGAATAAGACTCTAGAGTGGAATCCTCCATTTGCTAAATGGTTTGTTGGTGGATTATTAAATGCATCAATAAATTGCTTAGATAAACATATCAACTCTGAAATCAAAAATAAGGCTGCTATAATATGGGAAGGAGAAAATGGAGAAAATATAACAATAACATATTATCAGCTTTATCAAAAAGTTAATCAATTTTCAAATGCATTACAAAATCTTGGTATAAGAAAAGGAGATAGAGTTACAATCTATTTGCCGATGGTCCCCGAACTTCCTATCGCCATTTTAGCTTGTTCAAGAATTGGAGCCATTCACAATGTAGTTTTTTCTGGTTTTAGTTCCACAGCATTGGTGGATCGGATAAATGATGCTAAATCTAAGGTCATAATTACTGCCGATGGGGGATTTAGAAGGGGAAAAATAATTGAATTAAAAAAAATTGTTGATGAAGCTCTCATCAATACCCCTTCGATCCAAAATGTTGTAGTAGTACGAAGAACTGGAAAGCACATTGAGATGACAAATAAAGATCTATGGTGGGATGATATAATTCACAATCAATCAAATTATTGTGAACCTGAATTAGTAGAAAGTACACATCCTCTGTTTATACTTTATACATCCGGAACAACTGGTAAGCCAAAAGGAGTTGTTCATAGTACAGGAGGATATTTGACGCATATTTACTCTACAGCAAAATGGGTTTTCGATTTTAATCAACAAGATATTTTTTTCTGTTCTGCAGATATAGGGTGGGTAACAGGTCATAGCTATATAGTTTATGCACCTTTAATGCATGGAGTAACTGAGATATTGTTTGAGGGAACACCCGATTATCCACAACCAGATAGGTATTGGTCGCTTGTTGAAAAATATGGAATAACTATTTTGTATATAACACCTACTACACTTAGAATGTACCGAAAATATGGTAATAAAGTACCAAATTCATTTAATTTATCAACACTTCGGTTACTAGGAACAGTAGGAGAATCAATTGACCCAGAAGTATGGATGTGGTATTTTACAACAATTGGAAAGGAAAAATGTCCGATAGTAGATACATGGTGGCAAACAGAAACAGGTGGAATAATGATTAGTCATTGTACTGGAATAGATATTATGCCTATGAAACCAGGATCAGCAATGTTTCCTGTACCAGGGGTAGACTTGGCCATTGTAAATGACGAAGGAAATACTTTGCCACAAAATCAAAAAGGTTATCTAGTTATTAAAAAGCCATGGCCTGGTATGCTAATGACTTTATGGGAAAATGATGAGAAGTACAAAAATAATTACTGGAAATTTCACAAAGATTACTATTACTATCTTGCTGGTGATTATGCTATTATGGATGATGATTTTTATTTTTGGCTTTTAGGTCGATCAGATGATGTTCTTAAAATTTCTGGACATAGATTAGGTACTATTGAATTAGAAAGTAGTTTTATATCACACATGTCTATATCGGAGGCAGCAGTCACTAGTAAACCTGATAAGACAAAAGGTGAATCTATTGTAGCATTCCTAGTATTAAAGAAAGATTGTGTTGAATCAGATCAATTACGTAAAGAAATAATAGAGCATATTAGAAAAAATATAGGAGCTATAGCTACTCCGAAGGAGATATATTTTGTAAATAAGTTACCAAAAACAAGAAGTGGAAAAATAATGAGACGATTGTTAAAATCTATAGCTAGTGGTCTAACTATAGGAGATACTACGACTCTAGAGGATGATACATCCATAGTAGAAATTCAGAAAATTTATAACGAATTAAATGATATAGTAAAAATTTAATTAATTAATTCATTTTTTAACCATTACTAAAAGTAAAATTCAAATCACAGGTTCAATACATTACTTTAGTTGGTTCGCAAGATGGCTGTCTTAATTCCAGCTGCTCTTGTGACTTTTTTTATTGGGATAGCAGGTATAATTTTTATGCCAGATGAGATCAAAAACAAACCACTGGATTTTGACAGAGGAACAATCAAGATAGACGATTCAGTAATAGACGTAGAAATAGCGGAATCAGATGCTGAAAGACAAAGATGGCTAATGTTCAGAAATGAGGAATTTCCGTTAAACTCTGCCATGATTTTAGTTTATCCAAAATCTGATCTCTATGCATTATGGCTATTAAATATTCAATATAATCTTGATATTATGTGGTTCAATGAAAATGGAAAACTAGTTTATTATATCAAAGATGCTAAACCTTGTGAGAATCCATTAGATCCTCATAATTGTACCTATAAAACAACTGTACCTTCAAAATATATAGTAGTATCAACAGAAGGATTTATCAAAAGAAATAATATTACCAATTCATCAATTTTAACTATAATATCAATCTAACATTAATTTATTATATTCAATATATCGGTGTTATAAATTTGACATAGGGTTTAAATAGTTTCAGAAAGAATCGGAAATTAGTGAAGTAAATGCCAGTTGCAATAATTCCAGATATTAGTGAACAACATTGTATTGGGTGTGCACTTTGTGTAGAAATTTGTACTGCTCTTGGTCCAGATGTCCTCAGAGTAAAACCTGTAGAGGGTTGGAAAAGAGGTAAAGCCTTTGTATTTTATCCAGAAAGATGCATCTCTGATGGTGCATGTATTGGTGTCTGTCCAACAAAGGCAATTTTCTGGATGAGACCAATGGATTATACACCAGGACAACCAATTCCATTAAAGAAAGGTGCCTTATTCACAAAAGGTTGGGAAGAAGGTTAGAATCAACCAAACTCTATTTTATTTTTTTTTAGTACTATAAATATTAGTTATTTTTTTGTTATTTTATAATTCTATAAATAGAATAATGTTATCTCTTATTGGTGATGCAGTCCTTCACCGACGAACCATTTTCTGAAAAAGAAAGAGAAATACTTTTATCACATTTTACTAATATTGATAAACCAGTTTTTGCAATAATAAGCCCCAAACAAGTTGATAGAGGTGCACTAATGTCAAGGTATTCACGATCTGATAAAAGTATGCGTAGAATATTTTTAGAAGAATTTGCAAATAATCCTAATCGTGGAGATGAATTTTATAAAAGAGTATTATTGGAATATGGTGATGATTCTGTTGCAGAATTGGGAGAAGCACAGGTAGCAATAGAATATGTATCCAATATCGCAGCTAAATATATAGAAGATCAAAGAATAGGTTTATCTTATCTAGAAAAATCATCGAGATACGTTTCATTTGATAAGAAAAATAATGGCCAGTATAAATATTTGAAAGAAAGAAATATAATGAATTCTAGATATGCAGATATATATTTAGAAGCATGTGACTATGCATTTGATATTTATTCTAGGAACATAGAAGTTATGCAAAAATTTATTATAGAAAGAGAACCTATAGATAACTTTCAATTTTATGATTCTATTTCTAAAAAAGATGTAAAATTTAATAACTTAAAAGAATCCAATGATATAAAATCAGCTCAAAAAATATATAAGAGTACTACAAAAGCTAAATCTTTAGATCTTTTACGAGGTCTTTTACCTGCGTCTACTCTTACCAATATAGGTATTACTGGTAATGGGAGAGCTTTTGAATATCTTTTAACAAGATTGTATGCATCAAATTTGACTGAGATGAATATCTTAGCTGATCAATTGTATGAAGAACTTAATCTAATTATTCCGTCTTTTGTTTATAGAGCAAAAAATCAACATGGAATATCTATGCAAAATTACCTAAAGAACACAAAGGACATTATTCTAAAAATGACTAAAGAACACCTTTCACGCATCAAAATTAAGTCAAATTTAGAATATGTGAATTTACTATTTAATGAAGATAATACTGAAGCAGAAGTAAAAATTGCATCATCTATATTGTTTGAACAAGCTGCAGGACATACACTTACAAAAATTATAGAATATGTTCGATCTTTACCATTAGAGGATAGACACAAAATAATTAAGACATATACAAGTTTACGAACTAATAGAAGGCAACGTCCAGGTAGAGCATATGAAATGACAGAATATACCTTTGAAATGCTTACTAATTTTGGAATGTTTCGTGATCTCCATCGACATAGAATATTAACTTTGGAAAGACAATTACTTTCTACTAAACATGGATATGATGTGCCTAAGGAAATTTACGATCTTGGAATTTTGGATGATTTCAAAGATTGTATGTATAAATGTAATGAGGTATTTCAAATTCTTGTCAATGACAATTATCCAGAAGAAGCGCAATATGTAGTTAATTTTGCCTATAGATATCCATTTTTTATGAAATTGAATTTACGAGAAGCTACGCATATAATTGAATTGAGAACTTTATCACAGGGTCATCCTGATTATCGATATATATGTCAAGAAATTTTTAAAAAAATAAGGAATGTTCACCCAATTTTATCTGAAGGAATAAAATTTGTTGATCTTAAAGATTATAGTCTAGAAAGGCTATCAAGTGAAAAAAATATAGAAAAGAAAAAGAGAGAAATTGATGGTCACGATCATCACTTAGAACCAACGTTCTAATGACTGACTTCTTTTCTCTTGACTTTTTTTTACTCTTTCTAGTGATGATTCTACTCGTTCCTTTGAAAAATTCATTGTATCACATAAAAAACCTATAATTTCCTTATAATTTGGATTACCAAATTCTATACTGTCTATAGAAATATTTTCTGGATTGAGAAATATTTCTCTTATCTGTTGGTATGGAACGTCTTTTAAATTATCTTTTATTTTTTCTATTTCTTCCAATCTACCATTCTCTCTTATTAGCTTAAGTGCGGTTTTAGGACCTATACCTGGAATGCCACCAGGATTAAAATCTGTTCCAATTAGGATACCTACGTCTACTAATTGCTCAAGCGTCAATTTTGTAGATTCCACAATCTGTGATTGATGAATAATTTCTGGTTCTATATTAACATATTTGTTTTTGTTAGGAATTTTTCGTTTTCCAGTTATTGTTAGATTACGAATAAGTCTCTTAGCACCAAAAAGTAAAGAATCGTAATCCTGACTTGCACAGGCGTATACCGTTCCATCTTTAGTTAAAATTGATGCTGTTGCTTCTCCTTCTGATGGTGCTTGAATAACAGGAATTCCTAACATTGTTAAAATTTTCTTGGATTGCTCAATAATTTTATCCGTTAGAATTACTGTACCTTGACTATACTTTTTAGCATCTTCAAGTCTACCCTCTTCTAATGCATCTTGATATTTTTCTATAGCCTCTTGTTTCAATTCCTTTCTTCGTTTTATCTCATTATATTTTAGTGAATGAGGTTTTCCATCAAAAATATATAACAGTTTTATGTTCTCAGTTAAGAAATTAATATTTCTATAAAATAAGCCACTTAAGTGACTTGTTATCTCTCCTTTGTTATTAGTAAGAGAATCTCCAGTAGGACCACGAATTGTTGCTAAGAATTGATAAATTGTATTATATGCATCTACTGCAATTATTTTATCTGATAAATCAGAAGATTTTATTGGACAAGTAGTTAAAATTGGTTTTAGGTCTATTCCCATTTGTTAAAGTATATGTATTTAATGTACCTTTTATTTTTTCATGTCGTCTTATTCATAATAGTAGAATTGTGATTATTGTCAGATTAAAATTATCATGACATAAGGATTATTATAGATCTGTATAATAGTGAGAATATATAATTTAGAATAGATATAAATTATGAATACAAATGAAAAGTCGACTTTATTTAGTGCCTTTATTATGATTCTTTTCCTTTCAATATTTTATCTTTCTCCAACAATAGCCCAGAATTCTACTTCAATAACAGAATCCCATCTAGTAGGAAACTGTCAAACATTTACAAAGCTACAAAATGAAAAACTTAACCTTGAAAAGAAATTGAATGAAACTAAACAGAATTTTCTACCCAATCTAATACAAGAAAAATCTTTAAATTTAAAAATAGATGATCTTAATTCTAAGCTTGCATTCTTGACAGACAATAAATATTGTAGCAATCTTGAAAAGCATATAACAGATCAAAACTAATTCGATAATAATTTTTTTGATTAATTTAACATTATTCTTTCTAATTTCTAAACTAACTATGTAAAAATTAAGTGTTTATCTAGATATATTATTGCTATAAATATAAAATTTGAAAATATTTACAAGTTATCAAATTAAATTGGTACTAATTAGAGCTCTGCTAAATTAGGAAATTTATGAATAAAATAAGAAAATATACTAAATTGGGTACAGAACAGTTGAAAAATAGAACATACCACTACTTTTCCTACAGTCTTTATTACCTTCTTAAAATCATTAATCTTATTATTAAATTGAAGGATAATATTAATGTCGTTTTCTGGAATTTAGGAAATTTATTTGATATTCAACCTAATGAAATCTCATCAAATCTTGAATTTACTCCAAATAAAGGTTGGAATGAAAAAGTTCGTGATATAAAGATACAAAATTTAACAAATAAAATGAAAAATACTTTTGATAATGGTCCCGATTTGATAGGGGTGTGTGAAATTGAAAATGCCTTTTTAGCTGAAAAACTAATAGATGAATTAAAAAAATCATTAGGTAGAGATGACTACCAAATAGCTGGAACAAATATAGATGGTAAATTAAAACCGTATCATAAAGGGCCCGATCTTAGAGGGATTGATACATGTTTAATTTATTCTAATAAGGTGTTTGAACAGCTTGATGGTCATGGATATATGATAAATTTTAGATTTCCTACACGCGATATTTTTTATGCAAAGCTTAGAGTCTTAAAAAATAATGCTAAACTAAATGTTTTAGTAAATCATTGGCCATCAAGAAGAGGTAGAGATGATTTTTCCGAACTTATGGATACAGAATATACTAGATATATGGCAGCAGAACATTGTGGAAGAATAGTCGACTCTATTTTAAAATATTCAAAAATGGAAATAGAGAAATTTCCAAACAATGTTGATTCAATTCAGGAAGGAAAAACAGTATTAGAAAAACTTGAAGAAAGATGGAATATAAATATTTTAGTCATGGGTGATTTTAATGATGAGCCATTTGATAAAAGCATTATGAAATATTTGTATGCAACACCAGACAAAAATTTACTGCGTAAATGGAGTAGAATCTTTAGATTAGCAAAAGAAGATTTTAAAAACAGAGATAAAACGTATAAACAAATTTACTTAGAACAACCATCAGTTTTATTTAACTGTATGTGGAATCTTTATCCTAATGGAAGTTTGTATTTTAGGAAGACAAATTCGTTTAATCTATTTGACCAATTTATGATATCTCGAGGCTTATTATGTGGAAAACATGGATTAAAAATGAACATCACTTCTGTTAATATAAATACTAGAGGTATGACATTGGGTGAGAATTTATCTGAAAGCAAATTTGAACAAGAGAATAAATATGATGAAAGATTAATTCCATTGGAATTTA